>DASZMG010000092.1:0-42455 GCA_035551975.1 Candidatus Acidiferrales bacterium
TATCTCCAAATGTATTTAGCTTTTGATCGATAGGGAGAGGTTGTTCTGGTTTCGGTGATTTTTTCCATATTTGGTAAATTACAGTAGCTAGAATTAGACTTAAAGTAACATTCCCCACTACCTTTAAAGTGCGACCTTCAAAGAATCGGACACGCCATATCTCCGAAGACAATACTACCCATGCCCCAAACCAGAGGAGCTTTAAAGATACCTGCGAGGCATAAGCGCCTATTAGCAAGCAGATGGCGCTCCAGACTGGTGTACTCCCCCAAAAAACTCCAAGCTTCTCCTTGATTGAGGGAGAGGTAATCTTGGGTTCCACGTTAGTATTAGGAGCACGCGCAGCGATAGGATTGGCCTCGATTTTTTGCAAAACTCTTTCGGTAACTTCATCGGCCATGCGTTCTTTGGCCTTCGCTGCCATTTTTCGCTGATGGCTGTTGCCGCCGCCCATAAAGAGGATTCTAGCGCAGTTCCGGCATGAAGTATATAATCCTGCTCCATATACCGGCCCAGTACTCCATGTGTTCAGATGGGACTCCCCCGGCCCTGAGCGAGAGGCCCCGGCACCCGCAGAAACGACGGCCCCCTATTGAGCCTCGCGCTCGCCACAGACACGCTCGGTTCTGTTTTCTGGCGATGCCCCGAGTGAGGCTCGACGCTTGTCTTCACGGCCGTCTGCCGCACCCCCTCTGTGACAGGAGAATGGGACGCCGAACCAGCTTAGAACACGGCTCGCCCTGAGCCACGTTTAGAAGACCCCCTTTTTAGCCCGGAGAATCGGGCTGGTCCTAAAACTAAGAGCCGGGGTGGGTTGAATCCTCTTGTCATAAAGGGGGTAATCCGTTCGGATTTCACGGCAAATTTCAAAGCAGAAAAGGTGCGTTCCCACGCGCCGAGGGCAGTTCCCGCGAAATGCGTTTTTCGAGCGCCCGTGTGCCGAGTGCGATTAGTCGCTAGTTTCACGAGTTTCGCGGTCTAGTTTTGTCTGGGCATAACTAGAGCCCGCGTGGTGCGTGTGTGGCACACGGGTCCTGCAACAAGGCGTACGCGAAGGGTTTAGCGTACCTCCCGGTAAGCGCGAAACTTTGGCCTCGTTCGTGCACCTTTACCTGTTTGGAAGCACATCGGAGCTACTAGGGATGAAGACTAGAAATTTAGAATTGCCGACGAAACGAAAACGTTGCACGAATCCAAGCTGCACCAAAAACGTGCCACAGAACAGGCGGCGATATTGCTCGGCCCGTTGTTCAGGGCACGTTCGCAATCGACGGTATTACCTCACTGAACGCGGACGCATGAAGAAACGTGCCGCACAGTCCCGGTATTTTCAGAAGCACCGCCGTCAGTTTTACGCCAAACGCGCAGCACGGATGCGGCGTTATGAACAGGAAGAATTCGCTGGGTTAACAGAAGATCAGCGCGAAACGCTTTTATGGGAAGGGAAGATCATCGGGAAGGTCAGGGGGCTCAGCGAAGCCGAAATCCTCGCGCGTCGGGTTCGCAGCCTCGTGCGGCTCAGACATGATTGGCATGGCGGTCCTTACGATGGCCCCTTGGGGCGGCCAGTTTACATTTTTCGAGATGGAAAACCGGTCTTGACGATTTTCCGATACGGGGAATTTACCATCGTTCGGACGCGAGCTGCAGTCGCATGAGCACAGTCGATTTAAGGGAGTTTGCGTTTTCGTCTGCGGAATCGGTTCAGTATGAGCCTGTGAATCAATATTTCGAGAGATTGGCGAGGCTGGAAGAGGCCGAATTTGAGATCGGCATTGGGGTGGGGCGTGATAGAGTCTCGGCGGTAACGCCTTCGTCTGCGAGCACAAGGAGTATTCGAGTGCCAAAACGAAGGTTTCAACGCGGTCGAGTTTTCAAAAGGGGGAGTAAGAAGCCGAAGTGGATTCTCGCTTTTCGGGAAGATTCGTCTCAGCCGGACGGGAGCATTAGGCGGGTCCAGCGGAAAGTGGTGTTGGGGTTGGCGCGGGTGATGACGAAGGCCGAGGCTTATGCTGCTGCTCAGCCTTATCTGGAGGCGGTTAATTTGACGGTGGCACCGAAGTCGAAATCGGGGAAAACGCTGCGGTCATTGTTCGCGGAGTGGGAAGAAAGTGTGGCACCCACGCTCAAGCCTTCAACGGTTCGGGCAGCGCGTAGTCACATGAAAACGCATATTCTTCCCGCATTGGGAGATTTGCCGCTTTCCGCTATTACGACTCGGAATGTGCAGTCTTTTGTGACCAATATGGCTGTTCGCGGTCTCAGTCGAAAAACCTGTGAAAATGTGCTGCAAACGCTGTCGAGTTCGATGGCAACGGCGAAAGCGTGGCACTACATTTTCGCGGTGTTTGATCGTTCTGCCCTGTCGTTGCCCCGCCATTCGGAGAGCAAAGAGCCAAGGTTCTTCACTGCCGCACAAGTTCAGCGCATTATTGCGGCCAGCGTGGAACCATACGCGACTATGTGGGCGATTCTTGCTCTAACCGGATGCAGGGCCGGAGAAATCCTAGCCTTGAAACGCACTGACATCGATTTCGCCAAACGCATCATTCGTATTCGCCGCACCCTCGACGGAGCGACGCGTTTGATGCACTCACCGAAATCGCGGTCGTCTTCGGCCGATCTGCCGCTGTCCGATGTGCTAGCGAACCGGCTTCGTAAGTATCTGTCGGGGAGTTGGCGGGAGAACGAAGCCGATCTGCTTTTCTGCAATTCCAAGGGCAAGCCTATGCAACGCGACAAAGTTGCGTACAAGCTACAGGCGAGTCTCAGTGAACTTGGAATTGAGAAGGCGGCGCTTCATGCATTCCGGCACATGGCAGCATCGGAGTTGATCGAGGGTGGTGTGGCACCGTCCGTAGTGCAGCGGCAGATGCGCCACAGCGATGCCAGAATTACGCTTCAACACTACAGCCACATCATTGGTGACGCGCAACGCAAGGCCGTTGAATCATTATCACAGCGAGTGTTGGGAAGTTGAATTGGTGCCAACACGCTGAATTGGTGCCACGTACGATGTAATCGTTTCATTCTACAAGAGTTGGCGGAAGCGTGTGGGAGTCGAACCCACCACTCTGGCCGCAAAGGACAGAGTCAGCAGTTTTGAAGACCGTGAGGTTCACCGGAACCCTTTCGCCTCCGCTGTCTGTAATAACACAAGCAAACGGATTTTTCGCAGTGAGAGGTCGACCAAATGTCAGCATCCCTACTTTCCGCTGGTTCCTGTATGCCACAACATCAACCAAGGCCGCAGTGGGCTTAACCAGGGCTCAGGCCATTCACTTACGGATTTACTAAGCGGCTAAAGTGTGGTCCGCTCTTAGGCACAGGGACCGTTATGAGTAGAATTTTTTAGATCTATGGCCCAAAAAGAGATCCCCGCCGGCGTGATCCACAAAATGCCAGCGGATTTGCGAAAGACCCTGGCTTCTGACTCGAAGGCGCTTACAGCGTGGGAGGATATTACGCCGCTCGCGCGCAATGAGTGGATATGTTGGATTGAGTCTGCTAAAAAGCCGGAGACGAGGAGCCGCCGGATTGAGAGGACGCGCACGGGGCTTGGAGATGGAAAACGCCGCCCGTGTTGTTGGCCCGGCTGCCCTCATCGTTGAAGTAATCGAAATCCTAAAAATTCATTGGTCCTGAGCTTATTTCTCGACAACGAAGATAGATAGCTTGGCGCAACGGCGCCCGGGGAGAATTCCAATGCGAAACGCGCGAAAAGCGGCTGCGCTGGCTCTGTTTGTTCTCGCGCTCGGCGCTGCGATCGTTCCTGAAATTGTTCGTTCGCAGCAGCAGCCGCTCGCGGAGACCATCCTCACCAACGGCAAGATCATCACCGTCGACGATTCCTTCAGCATTGCGCAGGCGATTGCCATTCGCGGAGACCGTTTCATCGCCGTGGGCAGCAACCAAGCCATCACCAAGCTCGCGGGGCCGTCGACGCGGCGCATCGATCTCGGCGGCAAAGCTGTGGTGCCCGGCTTCATCGACGCGCACGCGCACCTGATGCGCGCGGCGGAAACCTGGGCGGTGGAGGCGCGCTTCGACGATATCGAGTCGCGCAAGCAGGCGCTGGAAATTGTAAGCCGGAAGGCGAAGGAGCTTGGTCCGGGGAAATGGGTGTTCAACCTGGGCGGATGGTCGTATGACCAGTTTGCGGATAATCCCACGCCGCTTACGCGGCAGGAACTGGACCAGGCCGCGCCGAATAACCCGGTGTATCTGCAATTCTCGCGGTGCTGCGGATTCCTGAACACGCCGGGCATCGAAGCCGTGGGCTTAGCTGGCATGAACGATGCCTGGATCGAACGAGACGCCTCCGGCAAGCCAACGGGCCGGGTAAACGATCCCGGGCTGGCGCGCATCGCGGGCAAGCTTCCGCCACAACCGAAAGATTCTTTCGGCAAAAATGCCATGGCGCTGGTGGCGGACCTGAATCGCGCCGGGCTGACCACCGCGGGAATTTCCGGGTGTCCGCAGGAGGCGACGGAGTTTTTTCAGGAGCAGAAGCGGCAAGGCAAGCTGACCTTCCGATTTATGTGCATGGTTTCGGCTCCCTTCGGAGGCGCTGCGGGAGAAGGACCCGACGCGCTGCAGCGCGCGATTGCGCAGATCGATCGAATCAAACTGTTTCAGGGCGACGATTACATCGACGACGTGATGTATGGCGAGACCATCGCCTACAGCGACAACATGCTGCAGCCGCACACCAGCTACACGGCGGAGCAGATGTCCAACTGGCGCGCCATGGCCACCGAAGTGGCCCGGCGCGGAATGCCGCTACAGCAGCACGCGACCATCTCCGAAACGTTTCCGGCTTTTCTCGACCAGATCGAGATCATCAACAAGGAATATCCCATCCGCAACCTGCGCTGGGCTTTCGCGCACATGGACCAGGTTTCCGCGAACGACCTGGAGCGCATGAAGAAGCTGGGCATGTGGGCGGCGGTGCGCGCGATTCCGCCGGTGATGGGCGCGATTTTCAATCGCGCGCATGGGGACCGGTCCTACGACATGCCGCCGCTGCGCATGATTCAGGACAGCGGCATCCATTGGGGATTTCATACCGACACCACGGAAGTGAATCAGTATAAACCGTTCACCACACTGTGGTTCGCGGTGACCGGGAAAATGCTGGGCGGGCGCGGGGTGAATCATCAGACCATCACGCGCGAAGAAGCATTAGTTGCACACACGCGCAGCAATTCCTATTTCGTGATGCACGAAGATGATTTGGGCTCGATCCAGCCCGGTAAGTTGGCGGACCTGGTGGTGATCGACCGCGACTATTTGACGGTGCCGGAGGACCAGATCAAGGCCATCACGCCGGTGATGACCATGGTGGGCGGGAAAATCGCTTACGACGCCTCAGCGTCAGGACGTGCTACTCGATAGGACGTGCGAACGCCCTAATTTTTCGAGGACGGTTTGGGGAATTTGCTTCGGGCCAGATCCACTAAGCGCGGATCGGTGCACACCTCGTAATAGGCCTTGGCGCCAGCATCACCGATTTTCGCTCCGGGCAACAGCTGCCGCATGAATCCCTTGCGCACGATGATCGGCTCAAGCGATCCCGCCACGGAAATTTCGCCGAAGAAAAGCTGCACGCGATCCTTGCCCCAGGGCATGGGGAAAATGCCATTCATAGGCGCCAGCGCGATTTCGCCCGAAAGCTTCTGAAAGCCTTCTTCGTTTATCTCGATGCCGTTCAGGTTGTAGCGCACCAGCGGAATTTCGCCTTCGTCGCCCGCCGCTTCGTCCATCATGGCCTGCGCCTGAAACAGATTGAACGGCGACTGGTTCGCGCCGAACACGCGCTTGGCCATTTTCGAGCAGCTCGACAAGCGATCGGAAAGGTTCAGCGCTTTCGAGATCATAATCTTTGAATCGCCGTCCATCCACAGCGCCGGCGCGGAATCCTGAAACGCGACGCCGATGCCCAACTCGAGCGGCGGCAACCCGCTGGTTTTCACGCGGCTGTTGTAATGGTTGGTGACTGCCAGAATTTCGCGCGCCAGCACGCAAGCGCGAGCCACGCACTTCCCGGTCATGCGCGTGGATTCGTGCTCGTAGATGGCCAAGATGATGGCGTCGCCTTCGATGAATACCTTCGCCGCGCCGTAATGCTCGAGCATGCGCTTTACCGGCTCGTGCAGGTTCATACTGAAGTGCGACGCGGGATTGAGCCCGCGCTCGAGCAAATCCTTAGTGAGCTCGGTTGAGCCGCGTACGTCCGCCTTGATCACGGCGTGATTGATGACCAGGTCCTGCTCCGGGCGGCCTTCTTCCGGATGCAGATACTCGTAGAGACTTTTGTTCGCGCGCGAAAGCATTCGCGAATGCTCGGAACGCACCAGGCTGATGCGCTCCATCCAGTTCACCACGTGCTGGTAATTCCGGCGGTCGCGCCGCAACTTCATGAAATCATCGGCGAACTGCAGGGCCGCCTGTGAAGCGTCTTCGTGGGTGCGGCGGCGGATGGCGCGCGAGGCGTCATCGAGCCTCTTGAGCGAAACCTTTCGCGCGGGATACTGCTCCAGGATCTGCTCCACGCGCTTGGTTTCCTCGCGATAAACAAGTGCCTTCTTGAGCTGCTGCAAGTGAATGGGCGGACAATACTCGCCGTGAATTTTGCGGAGTTCGTAGCTGGCCAGCACGTGGAACAGCAGGTCGCGCTCTTCCAGCCGGTGCACCCATTCCTGCAATAGCCGCACGCGCATCTCTTGCGTGGCGTCACCTTCGGAAGGTGCAGCAGTATCGAACAAACGCCGCGCGTTGGCGGGCTGATTCAAATAGTCGCCGAGGCGGCCTTTGTGCTCCTCGATCAAAAATTCGAGCCGCTGCTTGGCCGCGTCGATTTGCGGACCAAGTTCTGCCAGGTTCTGCTCGAGCGATTCCGACTGTCGCCGCAAACCCTCGAACTGGCTAGGCTCACCCGCGGTACCACTGCCGCGAAAGCGGAAGAGCTGCGTAAATTTGTCGCTGGTGTCGCTCGCCCGCGGCGCGATTTCATCCTGCTCCTGCTCGGTGCGCGTCAGCTCCGCGCGCAGGTGGCGCGCCTGGTCCATCAGGCGTTCCAGGCTTTTGCGCGCATGGCTCAGGTCCTCGGTATTGTCCTCATCGATTACCAGATCGCGCAGGAAATCGATCAGCAGCGCGTCGAACACGCCGAAGCGGTCCGGATCGTTCATGAAGTTGCCAAGCAGCACGTAGTGCTCGAGGAACAGATACTCGTCGCTGCCGCCTTCCACAAAAAGGCAGCGATTCTGCAGCAGCTCGTACATGTCGCTGAAGTCGTCGCCGAAAAGCGCCCGGCGCGACTTCCACAAGACGTTGTCTTCCGTCTCGCGCCAGATGTGCCCAATGGTTTCCCCGACCTTGCGGAAAATGTTCTTGCGGTCCGCCTGGATCTCGGAAATTTTCGAGCGCATCACGTGTGCCTGCTCGCTGTGCTCGAAATTCTGGCCGCGGGAGCGAATCCAGTCCTTGCACTCGACCAGCGTAGTGGTGAACTGGTTGGCAAGCTCCATCTGCAGAAATTTCAGAATGGCCAGGCGGTGCAGCACGTCGACTTCGATCGTGCCCACTTCTTTCGCTTTGTTGGTGGAGGCTTCCAGCACTTCGGTGAGGATCTTGCGGAAGGCGGCGTGTTCCGGCGGAGTATTTTTCCGCAGGTTTTTGCCGTAAATCAGCGTGACGTTGATGGTCTGACGAACCAGATCGAGCAGGTAGCGCCGCGCAAATTCCACGAAGCGCGGGCTCAGGAACACGTCATAATGGATGTTGTCTACGCCTAAGCTCAGCGAATTCAGCCGGATGTCGGCAGTATACGGCTCAAGCTTCATCCGGGCCGGATGGACAAGGGCCGGCGCAATTCGCGTTTCTTGCATTGAGGGAACCTGGTGTTAGATTAGCGTTACTTGCACCCGGCGAAGAGGCGAACAGACGTGCCAGGCAGCGTAAACGTTAATGAGGGTTCGTACGACGCTTTCGCCCCAAAGAGCGGTCCGGGCGAGGGCAAGGACGATGCGCGGGATGTGCTTACGGACCAGGACAATTTCGCCTCGGATCGCGAGGAGTACGAGGAACAAAAGGAAGGCCAAGAGCCCGACCGCCCCGCTTTCCTATCGGCCGATCCCCACCGCACGCTCCGCCCCTTGGCCGACCTCATCATGCCGAAACCGGCCAGCGAGAGCGAAGCGACGCCCGACCGCGGCTTCCGGCGCGGGGGTGCCCAGACTAGGACCGCGGCTAACACCGACACGGACTTGGGCCCTTGCCTCTACTTCGGCCCCGCAGGCGAGCGCTGCGATCGCCGGGCCGTCGAAGACGGCTTCTGTGCCCGGCACCAGCAATCGCGCGCCGGCTGGACGGCTGCAAGCTCTTCGCTTTCGATTCCTCAGGTGACAAAACGCGCGGTCGGCGCCGCGGGCCTCATCGCCGTGCTCTGGCCCATCCTCGCCGACCTGATCCGCGAAATTATTCGCCTCCTCCGCTGATTTGATCGGTTTCTCTCCTGACCTCAATTTATTTTCCTAATCTGCGTTTCCGGATAAAATGCCAAGCCATGTCCAAATTAATGGAAGGCAAGACTGCAATCGTTGTCGGAGTCTGGAACAAGTGGAGCATCGCCTACGCCATCGCGGAAGCGTTTGCGCGCGAAGGCGCGAAGCTGCTGCTCACCTATCAAAATGACCGCGCCAAGCCGCAAGTAGAAGAACTTGGCCGCGAAATCGGCGCCACGGCCTATTTCCCTTGCGAAGTGCGCGAGCAGGGCGACATCGACAAGCTTGCTGAATCGCTAACAGCCGGTGGCCACAAGCTGGATGTGATGGTCCACAGCATCGCCACCGCGCATCCGGGCGATTTGGGCAAGCCCTTCGTGCAAACTTCCCGCGAAGGATTTCACCTCGCGCTGGACGTGAGCGCCTACTCGCTGGTGGCGCTCTCGAAGGCGCTTTCTCCGCTAATGACCGACGGCGGCGCCATCATGACCCTCACCTACCTCGGCTCGACGCGCGTGGTGACCAACTACAACGTGATGGGCATAGCCAAAGCGGCGCTCGAAGCGGAAGTACGCTATCTCGCAAGCGAACTCGGGCCCAGCAAAATTCGCGTCAACGCTATTTCGGCCGGCCCCATAAAAACCATCTCCGCGCGCGGCATCAAGGATTTCTCCAAGGTGCTCGACGTGGTCTCCCAGCACGCGCCGCTGCGCCGCAACACTGAGCCGGCCGAAGTGGCCGACACCGCCGTTTTTCTCGCGAGCAATCTCGGTCGCGGCGTCACCGGAAACGTCATCTATGTCGACGCCGGCTTCCACATCATGGCCATGTGAACTGCGCCTCAGGTAGCCCCTGAGTCGTAGCAGCAGGCTTCAGTGTAAGCCCGCCATCTTCGCAATCAGCGCGTCGTTGCCGCCGACTCGCCACCTCTACTATTGCGCCTGTCATCCCGACGCATAGCGGTTTTCGGCGAGCGAGGGATCTCTCTTCGTGTGCCGAATGCGCCAGCGCTGTCCTTCGCTCTGCTTCTTCAAAACCGGAACGCTGCGACTCCACGAATTACGCGGGTGTAATCGTAATCCGGCGCGTTTCTTCATTCACGTGTTCGAGGTGAATGCGAATCGTCGGCCACTGGCTATCCAGCGCAATTTTCTCCGACCACTCGATGATCACCACCGCCTGCTCGCCGAAAACGTCCTCAAGGCCTAGCGTTTCGAAATCCTGAAAACTCACGATGCGATACAAGTCCACGTGATACACCGGCGCCGCGTTGGCACCTTCGTATTTGTGCACCAGCGTAAAGGTGGGGCTGGTTACATCCTCCTCGCGCGCAGCGCCCAGCCCGCTCACGATCCCTTTTGTCAGTGTGGTCTTCCCCGCCCCCAGATCGCCGGAAAGCAGAATCAGCGCCGGCGCCTTCAGGCCCGCGCCAATTTCGCGCCCGACGCGCATGGTCTCTTCGTCCGAGCGCGTGACAATCTCGCGCGCACCAGCGTCCAGCGCGTCTCCAGCCGCTTCGCGTTGGGCTTCTCTCCGTACTTCGCTTCGTACTTCGCGTTCAGCCACGCCGCATCTCGCCATAAAATTTTTGATACGCGCGCGGAATGGCCAGAATCAGATCCTCGGCCATCAGCGGCGCTTCGTCGTAATCCGCATAAGCCAAATCGCCTGCCAACCCGTGCAGCCACACACCGAACGCGAGCGTCTGTTCCCAATTTTCGGCGCCATATTGCGCGGTCAGTCCTGACAATATTCCGGTGAGCACATCGCCTGTGCCGCCGGTACCCATTCCGGGGTTTCCCGTGGAATTTACATAGACAGCACCGGAAGGTGCTGCGGTAATTGTTTGGTGGCCTTTCAGAATCACGCAGCAGTTCCAATCCACAGCGGCTTTCTTGGCAATTTCCATGCGCCGGGCCTGCACTTCCGCCGTGCTCGCACCCGCCAGCCGCGACATCTCTCCCGGATGCGGCGTAATCGTCAGCATCCCGCGCGAATCCCTCATCTCGGCCGCGCGCCCGTCAAACGCATTTAAACCATCCGCGTCGAGCACGATCGGCACGTTGCGCTGTTTCACCACCGCGCGCACAAATTCTTGCGTCTCGCGATGCGTCGTCAACCCGGGCCCCATTCCCAGCACTCGCTTGCCTTTCAGTAACGCGTCGAAATAGCCGTGCTCCAGATTGCTCAATGCGATGCTTCCTGTTTCTGTGGGACGCAGCGGCTCGGTCATCACTTCCGGCCTGTGCGCGGCCACTTGTGCCAATACCGGTTCGGGCGTCGCCACAGTTACCAAACCCGCGCCCGCCCGCAGAGCCGCCCAGGAAGCCATCACCGCGGCGCCACCTTTCCCCACCGATCCCGCCGCGATCAGCGCGTGTCCGTAATCGCCCTTGTGTCCTGTCGGTTTGCGCCTCACTGTGAACTTGGCAAATTCACGCGGCTCGCTCCAGCGCACGTTCCCTTTGCCCACTTGCTCGATTAACGACCACGGCGAGCCGATGTCTCGCACCAGCAAATAGCCGCAGCACTGGTTTGCTTGGCCGAAAAGAGTCCCGATCTTCGGCGCCGTGAACGTCACCGTGTAGTCCGCTTCCACGGCGACGCTGGCAACTTCTCCGGTATCCGCGTTCGCGCCCGAAGGAATGTCCACGGCCGCAACTGTCTGCTCGGGCCGCCGCGCATTCATCGCCTCGATCGCTTCGCGCAAGAGCCCTTCGACCGGCCCGCGCGTCCCGGTTCCCAGCAACGCATCAATTACAATGTCCGCTGACTGCGCGGCTGATCTCCCCGCGGCCATACCCGCTGCATCGCTCACCACATGGATCTCGCCGCCTGATTTTTTCCAGTGGTCGCGATTCGCCGCAGCGTCACCGCGCATTTCCTCCAGCTGAGCGAACAGATAAACAAACGGCTTCGCGCCAAATTCGCGCAGCTTTCGAGCCACCACGAATCCGTCTCCGCCGTTGTTTCCTTTTCCGCAGAACACCACCACGCTGCGCCGCTCCAGATGGGGAAACTTCTTGCGGACGAATTCCGCCACACTTGTTCCGGCATTCTCCATCAACATCAGCCCGGGAATGCCGTGGCGCTCGGTGGTTAACCGGTCAACATCGCGCATTTCCGCGGCAGTCAGCGCTTTCATGTTTGCTTCGTCCGCGTCGCCGTCACAATTGTTCGCCTCGTTGAACTTTCATCGCAGCGCCAGTATAGAAGAAATCGTAACAAGTATGAGCTAACGTTCAAATTCAGCCGACTTCGGTTTACGTTGTCATCCCGAGAGGCTGTGACTTTTTTGATTTTGCGCGAAAATCGATACTGAAAAGAATCGAGTTGCGCGACAAAATTCGCGCTTCTCGGAATAACGTCACACTCTCCGAGCGAGGGATCTCTCTTCGTGTTCACGCGCGCCTCGCAGTTTTCCATGTGTCGCCCTCCTCCAATCGTCACTGAATTTCGCTTACACTCAAATGGGTACCTAAATACAAGAGTGTCCGAAAAAATGTTCAGCACGCGTCTTCGCGCCGATCTCGCCCTCGGGTTCAATGCTTTCGTCTGGGGCACCACCTTCGTAGTCGTGAAAGATGCGCTCGCCGATTCCTCCGTCTACGTCTATCTCGCACTCCGCTTCGGCCTGGCCGCCATCATCCTGGCTACCGTGTTCCACCGCTCGTTGCGCGAACTCGATAAAAAATCCTTCTGGGCCGGTGCGCAAATTGGCCTGTTCATGCTCGGCGGATACGTGTTCCAGACCGCCGGCCTGCAATACACGACGCCCTCGAAAGCGGCTTTCATCACCGGATGCAGCGTGGTGCTCGTCCCGCTGCTGCTGGCACTTTTCGGAAAGCCCATCAATGCCTGGATCTGGTCCGGCGCCGCCGCTGCGCTGCTCGGCCTTTATTTCCTCACCGTCCCTGCCGAAGGCTTTGCCGCGCTAAATAAAGGAGACGTTCTGGTCTTCTTGTGTGCGGTCATGTTCGCGTTTCAGCTCATTCTCATCGGGCGCCATGTCGAGCACCACTCCATCGGCGCGCTGGCCTTTTTACAGGTCGCGGTCACCGGCGTTTTCTCCGCGCTTCTCGTTCCCATCTTTGCGGCTACGCACATCGATCCGCCGCGCCTGGCCTGGACGAAAATCTTCATCTTCGCCCTGCTCGTCACTTCGATAGGCTCAACTGTCATCGGTTTTTATTTCCAGGTGTGGGCGCAGAAGCACACAACTTCCAGCCACGCGGCTATTCTGCTGACCCTCGAGCCCGTTTTCGCCGCGCTCACCAGTTGGCTGGTCGCGCACGAACGCCTGGGGCCGCGAGCGCTGTTCGGCGCCACGCTGATTCTGAGCGGTATCCTTCTGGCGGAACTCAAAGGGGCAACTCCGGTTACCCCAGGCTCACCCGAGCCGAGCGTCTATTCGGCACAGGAGCAGTAGTTGGATTGCGACGCGGTTACTGCCATTTTCCTAGGGTGCTTCAAGTAGTCGTCCCTGGAAAAAACTGTACGCTTCGAGAACTTTTTGCAGAGTGTTCCGAACGGCTCGCACCTCGGCAGCATTGCTTGTGGAAAAGGGCCGCCCGCCTCCCAATATAACTCACTTCCCCACAGCAAGTTAAGTCTTCATCGAAAAGACACACGTGTTAGCATGGCATTCGCTTTGCATTCGTAATGGTACTCCCCTTGCCCACAGCTTAGGTATCTCTGCTGTCCTCAGCCCGGCGGGCCTAGGAGACTAAAGGATGAACTGGACAACCATCCATGCAGCATCGCAAGTACACACAGCCATGGGGGAATCCCGGCTGTGGCAAGCTGTCATCGTGAGCACCATCCAGGAATGGATTCACGGTCCACTCCGTTTGAAACGGCAGGCTGAAGAGTACCTTTTCTCGGATAATTCGGACTTCCCCAAGGTATGCGAATCAGCTGGAATGGACGTGAATCGATTGCGCGCGAAGCTGAGTCGGTTGCGCAACCGGCCCGAAGCCCGGCCTGACGCCTGGCCTGAATCCCGGCCTCAATCCATGATCCCTGAATTCGGGAAGTAAGCCCGTTCTCCATATCTTTCACGGTCACTGGTTCCTGCTCTCGTTCGTTCCTCTGCTCTCTGCTCTCCCGGTATTGGTCATTAGCTTCAGGCAGCAGTGATTCACTGCTCATGCGGTCCGGTCGCTCGGACGAAAGCCTGCAAGTCAGCAGGCTTCGTCTGGCGTCCTAAGCTGTCTTGCCCGTCGATTTTCGGTCACTTGTCGCGCCCCAGCTATCGTGAACCACCAGAACCGGGCATTGCGCATGGATAACGATGTTATACGCCAGTGGACCGGGAAGATGCGCCGCGAGGTCGGGGTGCCCGGCGCTCCGAACGCTCGTTATGATCATCTGAATATCGTGTTTTCTGGCCATCGCCAGCGCTTGAGTTTCCGTCGAGCCGAACTCCACCAAAAACTCGGGCTCAATGCCGTCCTGCTTGTCCGGCCAGCCTTTCTCTAACAGGCGCATCCGGAAAAATGCTTCATGAGGCATACGGGTAGACAGCGGCTCCGCCCACGGATTATCCACCAGATGCAAAAGGTACAGCTTTGCGGAATACGCAGCTGCAAGCGCATAAGCATATCGGAGCGCCCCACCCGATTCCGATTCCAGATCGGGTATGCACAGGATGCGCTCGATGTGCCATTCTGACTCGGGCGCCGCGGTTACTTCAGGTCCCACCAGCAGCACAGGCCGCGCCGCCTCAATGTAAACTTCTTCCGCCAGGGAACCGGATACAAGCTTTTGCAATCCATGCCTGCCGCGCGTGCCGGCTACCAGCAGATCGACATTGCGTTCCTCTGCAATCGAGGAAAGCACTGGCAAGACATCCCCGTGAACGACGAGTATTTGGTAAGGAATTGCTTCGAAGTTCGCGGTCGCCATCATCGCCTGAATGCGTTGCTGCGCTTCTTGCCGCATGGCGCTCAGGGCCGCATCGCGTTGTTCGACCGGAACGGAACCGTACTGTTCTGGCGGAATAATATGAGCTACAAAAAGAGTGGCTCCGAAGCGCCGGGTCATGGCTTCGGCGTAAGGCAGCGCTTTTATCGATGCAGCAGTAAAATCAGTGGCAAAGAGAATTCTTTCGAACCTGATCGCATCTGAGATTGCCATGTGTCCATCTTCTCCGGTCCGCGAGCGCTCTATGGCCGTTCAGCCGCGCTGATTCCGGTCAAGGCTTGCTGCCCGCTGTTTCCCTGCGCCTCTGATATGGGCGTTATGAATCTTGCCAGTGGCTCACGAGATTCCGGCGAAACGATCAGCACCAGACGATCCTTCGCTTCCATCAGCGTGTCGCGATGCGGCAGCAACATATGTTCCCGCCGCATAATGACTATGATTTCGAAATCACAGCTCGCAAGTTGCTGGTACAGGTCTCCGACGGTCTTGCCTGCCACGGGACTGTTTTCGGGTACCACTCCCGTCGTCAGTTCTCGGCCTCCGGGCAGCTCGAACCGCATCCGGGATCGCAGCAGTCTCAGCAGATCGAGATGCCCGAGATCGTCGGTGACACTAATGTTCCGCTTTCCCAGCAAGTGCAACGCGATGCGTATATGTTCCATGTAATGCGCTGGCGAATCCTGGCGAGTAGGAACCTGCCCTTCATATAGGCTCCGATATTTAAGAAAAGACGAAAGCCTCACCTGCAGCAAATAGCTGATCATTACGGCCATTCCGGCGGGTACCAGCAGGTGATACCCTCCCGCCATTTCCGTGACCATCAGCATGGTCGCGATCGGTACTCTGGCCGCTCCCCCGAAAACTGCTGCCATCCCTACTACCGCAAATACTGCCGGCCCTTGATGTAGCAGATCAGCGAAAACGCCTCCGAGCATGGCTCCTACGTACAGGGAAGGAGCAAAAACCCCGCCCGACCCGCCCGAAGCCACTGTCAGCGCAAAGGCCACCATTTTCGCGAAGACAAGTATCATCAGCAGACCAAGGGCGAGCTGCCCATTTATCGCTTCTTGAATCCAACCATATCCGCCACCCAACACCTGGGGAAGCCAGAGGGCCAGCAGTCCGACTCCTAAACCGCCAAGCGCGGGCTTGGTCCAGACCGGGATTCGCAGCACTCGAAAGAAATCGCGGACCCGGTAAAAAACTTCCGGAAGCACTGTGGCAACCAAACCTGATGCCACACCCAAAACCACATACCAGATGTAAGCACCGCTCTTCGGCGTGGGTATCGTTGGAACTTTGAACAGCGGAGTGAAGCCGACGAAGACCCCGTTGACCGTGTACGCTACGGCCGATGAGAGCATGGTGTAAAGAAACGCTCCCACCTCAAACTCCATGTTTCCATATAGAACCTCGATCGCAAATACACCCGTTCCCATTGGAGAACGAAAAATCGCCGACAGGCCAGCAGCCATTCCGGCGAGAACCAGCAGTCGGCGTTCTTCTTCCGAGCGGTGAGTGAAGCGAGAATAAACCGAGCCCAATCCCGCAGTAATGAGTGCGATTGGGCCTTCGCGTCCTGCTGAACCGCCCGAGCCGATGGTTATGGCAGATGCAATCAGCTTGATCGGTGGAACAATGGGACGGATCAGTCCTTCTTTTCGATGAAACGCCGCAACCACCGTATCGGTCCCATGGCCTTCGGCCTCCGGCGCGAAGCGGTACACCAGTATTCCAGAGAGCAAACCGCCCAGCGTGGTGACAGCCGGGATCAGCCAAAGTCCGTGCGGTCCGATAATCTGACCGCGCGGTCCAGACGTTTCGACGGAGGGTGATGCGTATCCAGCGAGAGAATAGAGCAAAAGATGAGTCGAAATCCTGAGGAGCCACACGAACAGCTGCGCACTGAGCGCGCCAATCACCCCAATCAGTGCAGACTCAGCAAGAAGTCGGGGCTCGCCTTCACGTACCATGTCCCGTCCTGTACCTTACTCGCGCCTGGCTTGCCATGAATTCCTGCAGAAGCCTGCTGGTGAACTGCGATTGGGCACAACAGTGTTGAACTACGTTCTTGAAAGTGTCCCGAGAAGAATAATTGCTTTAGGCATCTGTGACTGGGACTGTTATTCGAACTCTAAAATGGGTGCGGTTATGTCGCCGCTATTTTCTTTGTTATCGGAAAGGTTTTCAAGCCCGAACGAGCGCGGTCTTGTGGAAGCCGATTATGGGATACCCGAGGCTTTCATCATTTCAATTATTGCGCTCCAGAAGCACAATGGAATACCGCCATGGCTGTAGACGGAATGACCCGCACGACCGCGGATAGGGTTTGCTGCGATCCGCGTGAAGCGAGCGATTCCCTCCAAGCACCAAAGAGCGGTTCGCAGATGAAGCTGACCTACTTCAACTACCATTTACTTAGATGCTTTTTCAAAATGTGCGTTTTCCCGAGGAGAGATCGCTCCACCTGTTTAGCCCAATGATACAGGGTTTTTATGCGATCGCTACAATGTCCGGGAGGGCAACATCATCGCCGGAGGACGCCATCGTAATTATGTGAAGCGAATGATGCGAAATTTTAGGAGGGACATTATGACGGTATCCAAATTTCTGGGAGTCGCTTTAGGAGCGATGCTGGCGTTTGCCATGGTTGTTCCGGTTGCACATGCGAGCGAGCAGAACCAAATGACGCAACTTACCATCCACGCCCCGTTTCAAATACCAGGCAACAAAGCGCTGACAGCTGGAACCTACTGGTTCAAGCTCATGGACAATGCTGCTGTTCCGCGGAACGTGCTCGAAATTTACAACGCCTCTCGGTCAAAGGTGTTGGCGACGTTAATCACCCGGCCAACCTATCGAGCGCATGAGACGGGCCGGACCGAACTGCAGTTCGCAACTTCATCACGCCGCCCGCTTACGCTGGTGCGGTGGTTCTATCCCGGCAGATTTGCGGGACACACGTTTATCTACTCGCATCAAACCGAACGGCGAATTAATAGAGAAAACGTGGAGAACGTTTTCGCAACACCGGCCCCCGTCGTGGGATAAGCAGTAGCTTCACCTTCTCTCAGTAGCTTCGCTTTCTCTAAAGACCGGCGGACCATTCCGCCGGTCTTTCTTTGTGTAGAGCAAGCCATCGGTTCCACCATACACGGGGATTTTTTGAACCTTCGAAAACCGTTGTATGACTCTGGGGTTTTAATACCGATCCGTCGAACCGGTCGGCCATTGACCGGGCTATTAATCGGGCAATTGATCCGGCTGTCGTTATTCAGCTATGAAAGCCGGAGGCAAGGTCAACGGAGACAAAAGCTCTATCCGTATCAGACAAGTAGCATGGCTGCCCGGTGAAACTGGCTCGCTGGCACCCATCAACCCTCGATCATATAGTTGATAAAATCCGCTGACGAACACTCTGCCTTTGTATTATATAGTTCTCTCCGGCCACGTGGGGGCCGAAACTTCATCTCATTTGAATTTCCGCTGATAACGTGCGTGTCGGTTTCTCGCTCGTGAGGACTCGCCGGGGCGGCCTGGGAGCTAATTCAGAATGGCTAATGTTGGATACATCGGTCTCGGCGTCATGGGCGGCCATATGGTCGCGCGCCTTATCAGCAAAGGGCACAAGGTTACCGGGTATAACCGCACTCGTTCCAAGGCGGAGTGGCTCATCCAGCAAGGCATGAATTGGGGCGATTCTCCTCGAAAAGTTGCCGAGTCCTCCGACTTCATCTTCACCATGGTTACCAACGCCGACGCGATGCACGCTGTTGCCGAGGGCCCGGATGGTTTTCTCGCCGGACTCGGCCCCGGCAAAATTTTGATCGATATGACTACCGGCAGTCCGGCGAAAAGCAAGCACATGGCCGCCGCGGTCCGCGAAAAAGGCGCGGACATGGTTGATGCGCCCGTCTCCGGCAGCCCAGTCACGCTGCAGCAAGGAAAACTTTCCATCATGGTTGGCGGCCGCCGCGAAACTTTCGATCGCGTCAAGCCGCTGCTCGAAGATATCGGCCCGAAAGTTACACACGTTGGCGACAACGGCCTTGCCGTCTCGATGAAGATCGCCACGAACTTAAGCCTTGCCGTGCAGATGCTCGCCTTTTCCGAAGGCGTGCTCCTCGCCGAAAAAAGCGGCATTTCGCGCGAAACTGCCGTGGACGTTCTCACCCACAGCGTGATCGGCTCGCAAATGGTGCAATACCGCGGCCCCTTCGTGCTGAAAATGCCCGACGAAGCCTGGTTCGACGTGAACATGATGCAAAAAGACATGCTGCTCGCGCTTGAGATGGGTCGCCAGCTCGACGTGCCGCTGCCCACCACCGCAGTCACCAACGAATTCCTTACCGCCGCGCGCGGCATGGGACTCGCCAAGCACGATTTCGCTATAATCTTTCAGGTTCTAGCCAAACTCTCAGGAGTGGGAAAATGACCACCGCCACTCAGGTTCCAACATCCACATCGAACACCGCAAAAAAATGGCTGCATGCCTACCGGCAGATGGTGGCCATTCGCCTGTTCGAAGAGCAGGTGAACGATCTCTACACCCGCGCCATCATGCCCGGCCTTGCGCATTTGTACATCGGCGAGGAAGCTGTCGCCGTCGGCATTTGCGAAGCGCTCCGTCGCGACGATTACATCACCAGCACGCATCGCGGACACGGCCATTGCCTCGCAAAAGGCGCCGCGCCTGATCGCATGTTTGCCGAGCTTCTCGGCAAGCGCGCGGGCTACTGCAAGGGCAAGGGCGGCTCGATGCACATCGCCGATCCAGACACCGGCAACCTCGGCGCAAATGCGATCGTCGGCGGCAGCGCGGGCCTCGCCACCGGCGCGGCGTTTTCGGCGAAGCAACTCGGCAATGGCCGCGTCGTCGTTTGCTTCTTTGGAGAAGGCGCGCTCGGGCAAGGCGTGCTCTACGAAGTGATGAATCTCGCCGCGCTGTGGAAGCTGCCAGTGATCTATGTCTGCGAGAACAACATGTACAACGAGTACACGCACTATTCGGAAACCACAGCGGGCGATATTCTCGGCCGTCCGGTTTCCTTCGGGGTGCCGTCTCACTCCGTGGATGGACAGGATGTGCGCGCCGTGAATGCCAAGGCCACTGAGCTCGTCGAACGCGCCCGCAAAGGCCAAGGCCCATCTTTCCTGATGTGCAACACCTATCGCTATCGCGGACATCACGTCGGCGACGTCAGCCGCGAATACTATCGCGCCAAAACGGAAGAGCAGGAGTGGATGACCCAGCGCGATCCGATCATTATTCTCACGAACTGGCTGCTCGCCGAGAAGCACGCCGACTCGGCGCAGCTTGAAAAGATTCAGAACGACGTGCGCACGGAGATCGAAGCTGCCGTGAAATTCGCACTGGATGCTCCCTATCCGGCGCTCGAGGAAGTGGATCAGGACGTCTACGCCTGATTTGTTTTGCCGTTGATTTGCTTTTTGCGCTGTCATCGCGAGAGAGCGAAGCGATTTTCTTCGCGACGAGGGATCTGCTTTTGGTTTTGCCGTTGATCTGTTGATTTGCTTTTGCTGTTGATTTGCTTTTGCCGTTGTTTTGGGTTTTGCGTTGTCATCCCGAAGCGAGCGCCTTTCAGCGAGTCGAGGGATCTCTCTTCGATTTTCGGGGAAGCACTGTTTTACGTTGTCATCCCCGGGCGGAGTCGAGGGATTTGCATTTTGCCTTGCGCCGTCATTCTGAGCGCAGCGAAGAATCCCTCTTCGCTGTTGGGTTTGCGGGCTATTGCCGCTTTGCGTTGTCCGCCCGAAGGTGATCGGGCGGCACGACCCAGGCCCGTAAAGGGCGGCATAACCTAGCCCACCGCGACGGGCCGCCCCGCTTTTGCGCGGGCCCTCAGCGGTAGGACACAGACTGGCGCGCAGCGCCATACCGCTCGCGGTGAAGTTTCCGCGAGTTTCGCGCGCATCACAAAACGTCGCGATTGCGCAAAAGAAAACACGTTTCCTGAAATCGAAATGCATCAAAGAAATAGTAAGTAGGAGCAGCGAACATGGCCGAAACCATCACAGCAGCAGCACAGCGAGAACTCACCCTCGGTGAAGCCGTCAAGGAAGCCATCGCCGAAGAGATGCGCCGCGATCCCACCGTCTTCCTCATGGGCGAGGACGTCGCCGAAGCGGGCACGCCCTTCAAAGTCCTCTCCGGTCTCTCCGGTGAATTTGGCACCGGCCGCGTCATCGACACGCCCATTTCCGAAGCCGGCTTTACCGGCCTCGGCGTCGGCGCCGCCATGACCGGCACCCGCCCCATCATCGACATCATGTTCGGCGACTTCGCCTGCCTCATCATGGACCAGATGGTCAACCAGGCCGCGAAAGTCCACTACATGTCCGGTGGCAAATGGAAAGTGCCGATGGTTCTGCGCACTACGCTCGGCGCCACGCGCCGCTCCGCCGCGCAGCACTCGCAGTCGCTGCAGGCCTGGTTCGCACACATCCCCGGCCTGAAAGTAGTGATGCCCTCGACGCCTTACGATGCCAAGGGCCTGATGAAATCCGCCATTCGCGACGACAACCCTGTGGTGTTCTACGAGGACAAAATGATGTTCCGCTACAAAGGCCCGGTACCCGCCGAGGAATACACCATTCCTCTCGGCGTCGCGGACATCAAGCGCCCCGGCGACGACATCACCATCGTGGCCACCAGCAGCATGGTGCAGGTCGCGCTCGGCGCGGCGAAAATGCTCGAGGAGGCCGACATCAGCGCCGAAGTGGTCGACCCACGCACGCTCTGGCCGCTCGACGAGAAAACCATCATCGAATCCGTGAAGAAAACTTCGCGCGCCATCGTTGTCGACGAAGGTTACCAGCGCTACGGCGTCACCAGCGAGATCGCTGCGGTCATCGCCGAAGGCGCATTTCATTATCTTGACGGGCCGGTAAAGCGCATCGGCGCCATGCACGTGCCGATTCCCTTTTCGCCGTCACTTGAGGACGCGACCGTCCCCAGCGAGCAGCAGGTTTTCGACGCGGCCCGCGCCCTCTGCAATAAATCGTAGCGGGTTTCGTTTTTACGGTGTCATCCCGAAGCGAGCCGCGGCGGTTAGGCGCGAGAAGGAAGTTCAGTGAGTCGAGGGATCTTTACTTTGTTTTTTGCGCCGTCATTCTGAGCGCAGCGAAGAATCCCTCTTCTCATTTTTGTTTTGCCGTTGTTGGTTTGTCAGTCCAGGCAAGGAGGCAATTATGGCCATCAAAACCTACGGCACCATGGCCGTCGACTGGGAACAGCGCATCGACTTCGACCGCCTGCGCCGCGAGCGCCTCGCGCGCGTCAAAGCGCTGCTCGCCAAATCCGAAATGGGCGCGCTGCTCTGCTTCGACATGAACAACGTGCGCTACATTACCGCCACGCACATCGGCACCTGGGCCCAGGATAAGAACAGCCGCTTCACGCTGCTCGCGCAGAACGCCGAGCCCATCATGTGGGACTTCGGCTCCGCCGCCAAGCATCACCAGCTCCATTGCCCCTGGCTCGGCGAACGCTCGCGCGCCGGCATCGCCCTTCTCCGCGGCGCCATGTCTCCGGAAACCGGCCGCGCCGAAGACGTCGCCAAGAAAATCAAGATCGAACTCGACAAGCTCGGCTTGCAGAACGAGCCCGTCGGCGTCGACATCATCGAGCCGCCCATTCTCTTTGCGCTGCAAAAGCAGGGCATAAAAATCGTCGACGGCCAGCAGCTCATGTCCGACGCGCGCGTCATCAAAACGCAGGACGAAATCGCGCTGCTCAACCACTCCGCCATGATGGTGGACGCCGCCTACGACGAACTCTACCGCGCCATGAAGCCGGGCATGCGCGAAAACGAAGCCGTCGGACTCGTCAGCAAAGTGCTCTACGACATGGGCTCGGAGTACGTCGAAGCGGTGAACGCCATTTCCGGCGAGCGCTGCAGCCCGCACCCGCACGTTTTCTCCGACCGCAACCTGCGCCCCGGCGATCCCGTTTACTACGACATTCTGCATTCCTACATGGGCTATCGCACCTGCTACTACCGCACTTTCACCATCGGCTACGCGCCGCACGCGATGGTTGACGCCTACAAACGCTGCCGCGATTACATCGACGCGTCCATCGAGCTGATTCGCCCCGGCCGCACTACCGCGCAAGTTTGCTCGGTATGGCCCAAAGCGAAAGAATTCGGCTTCCCCGACGAGGAAGCCGCGTTCGCGCTGCAGTTCGGGCACGGCATCGGACTGGCCATCTGGGAAAAGCCGGTGATCAGCCGCCTGGTTTCCATGAACGAGGAATACGTGCTGAAGCCAGGAATGGTTTTCGCGCTCGAAACCTTCTGGCCTTCCACGGATGGCTGGAGTGCCGCGCGCATCGAGGAAGAAATCGTGGTCACCGAGACAGGGCACGAAGTGATCACGCGCTTCCCTGCCGAGGAGCTGCTCGTCGCCGGCCAGCGCTACTACACCGTGAACGGAACATTGCCCACGACGCGCGAACTCGAAGCCGCGCCGAGCCGCAACGCGCGAGAGATGGTCGAAGCCAGCGCGCGCACCGAAGGCGTCGCCGTCTCCACCGACGACTAAGTTTTTTCGCGCTGTTTGTTTTTGTTTGTCATCCCCGAGCGAGCGAAGTGGTTTTCTTCGCGACGAGGGATCTCTCTTCGATTTTGATTTAGCTGTTTTGCTTTTACGTTGTCATCCCGAACGCAGTCGAGGGATCTGCATTTGCCGTTGAATTTGGTTTTGTCATTTTCTTTTGTTTCACGTTGTCATCCCGAAGCGAGCGTCCTTCAGCGAGTCGAGGGATCTCTCTTCGATTTCGTTTTTTTCTGAGTGCAAATTTAAAAGCGAAGCGGGATTCTTCGCGGCCCTCAAAATGGCGGCCCAAAACATTTTTTCTTAGGATCACATACCTCATGGCTATCAGCGTCGTCATGCCCGCACTGGAAATGGCCCAGGACACCGGCAAGCTCGTCTCCTGGCGCAAAAAAGAAGGCGAAGCCGTCGCCAAAGGCGAAATCCTTCTCGAGATCGAGACGGACAAAGCCGTCGTCGAGGTCGAAGCCCTCGCCGACGGCACGCTCGGCGGCGTGAAGGCGCAGCCCGGCGACGTTATCCCGGTGGGCCAGACCATCGCCTGGCTGCTCGGCCCCGGCGAATCGGTCCCCGCGGGCGAAGCGCCCACAAAAGCGGCTCCCTCTCATGAATCGGGCGCCGCGCGTCCCGCATCCGCATCTTCCTCTGCGGGCGCTGCGCCATCCGTCAAGTCCTCCGCAGCACCTGCCGCTGCATCCGCCGGCCCGGTGCGCATTTCGCCCAAGGCGCGACGCCTCGCCAAGGAGCACGGCGTCGATATCGCCACGCTGCGCGGTTCTGGCGCCGACGGCGAAATTCTCGCCGCCGACATTCTCGACGCAGCGCGTTCCGCCGGTTCACCGACCGCATCCGCCGCCGCACCCGCCCAATCTTCACCCGCTGCTTCTGCCGGGAGCGAAGAAAAACTTTCTTCCATCGCCAGGCTGATGGCCGAGCGCACCACCCAGAGCTGGACCACCGTCCCGCATTTTTTCGCCACGCGCGAACTTGACGCAACGGCGCTCGTCCACACGCGCGGCCAGCTTTCCGCCGAGATTGAAAAATCGCACGGCGTGCGTCCCACGCACACCGACGTGCTAGTCGCGCTGGTCGCGCGCACCATTGCGAAACATCCGCGCCTTAACGCGTCCTGGCATGGACCAACCACCGGCGGCAGCATCCGCCATAACGCCGACGTGAACATTGCCGTGGCCATGGCCGTCGAGGATGGTGTAGTCACCTCCGTGATTCGCAACGCCGCGAAAATCGGCGTGGGCGAGATTGCCGTGCAGCGACGAGATCTCGCCGAGCGCGCCCGATCCAACCGCCTGCGTCCCGAGGATATTGCCGGCGCCACCTTCACCATCAGCAATCTCGGCATGTATCACGTTGACTCGTTCACCGCGATCATCGTGCCGCCGCAAGCCGCCATTCTCGCCGTCAGCGCCATCAAGGACCGCGTCATTGCCGTTGACGGAAAGCCTTCGGTGCGCCCGGTTATGTCCATGACGCTTTCCTCTGACCATCGCGTGGTCGACGGCGTTCGCGCCGCCGCCTTCCTGCACGATCTCGTCGGCCTCCTGCTCGAACCGCAGCAAGCTCTTCTGATTCCCGTGGTGTAGCGAGTATCGCCGAAGTCCCGCGCACGAACTTGCTCGCGGGCATACCGGCATGTACCTTTGGTGAAGTCCAATTTCTTGGATTAGATTTAATCGGGACTTTGCCGGATTTCAAATCGATCTCCAGAGGTGTACGGATATCTTCAAGGTATCCTTTGGCTGACCCTCTCAAGATTTTCCTGCTTGCGAACTTAGCTCTGGCGTTTTACCTCGTCGGTGCAGTTTGGGCAATCGAGGTGGACATCTTCAGATCGTGGAAGCTGGTTAATCCCAGTGATTTCCCAGTCGTTCAGGGAGTCCATTGGAGGAAGCTCCCTTTCTGGATCTTTGGTCCACTGGCCTTGGCAGTGTCTGGTTCAATTGCCCTTGTCTGGTATCACCCGGTGGGCTCGCCAGATTGGGCCATTTGGGGAAATCTCGCATGCCAACTTGCGTCTCTTTCGCTCACGGGTCTTTTTTGGGGTAGGTGGCAAGCAAAACTGAGCAAGGACAGCGCAGGTTCGAAGAGTCCCTACCTCACGAAAATACTACGAACTCACTGGATCAGAACGGCGCTCATTAACGCGTACGCCTTTATCATCCTCGTTTGGGCGATGCTCGTATTGCGCTGAAAGGAGAAGACTCTTCGCCAAAGGCTGTCCGCGGCGCGAAGCAGGGCGTGCGGGATGCCAGCCAGCTCGGGCCAACCAGCGAACACGATCGCTGCTTCCTCGTTGTGAGGACAAGCTGGCAACTTTTGTCTACGTACTTTTACTATTTTGTAATCCATTACCGTTCGTTTTACTCTGTATCCGGCATGTGGCCACGAACCCACAAGTCGGAAGCGGGAGCCAAGGCGCGGCCCTTGCAGCATCGCGCCCCAAACGTTTAAAAACGGCCTCTCGCACTCAATTTCTATCTCGACACGTCGCGCCGAGATAGATCGCACGCATCTTATTGAAAACAAACAAAAGCGCACCGGCTATCTCGACACACGTCTTGGGGGTCCACAAAACCGCAAAAGCGAACCCCGGCGAACGAATTTTTCGTTCGTTACATGATTGAATCTTCTGTCCGCTCGACAAATAAATAAACGTGCGGCTAGCTCTGTTCGCCGCGCACGGCTGGTTTCCAGGCCCCCACCCGGGACATTCCGTCTGGGAACGAACGATTTGCGGCTACCGGAAAAAGCTGTAGATCTACTGGCTTTGCCGCATCTACGCGCGGTGGCGCGGGGGTCTATGATCGAAGTGGCGGCGGCTGAAGCTGGCCCACAGCGGCACGCGAGGTGAGTAACATGGCAACCTATATTTCAGAAGGCAGCAGGAGGGGCGGAGCAAGAGGAAACGAAGGTAGTCACGCGGTGGTGAGTGATCGTCTGCGAACCATCGGGATGCTCTGGGGAATTTATGGGCTGCTAATGATAGCGGCAGCGGCCTGGATCATAGGGTATAACCGGACGCTGACGGTGATGTGGGGCGCGATCATCAGCCGGGCGGGTGATCCGTTCGCCTGGATGAACCTGTTTCACGTGGTTCTGGTGGCAACGGTGGTGATTGCGCTGGTGTCCGCGGCGTTTTCGCTGCTGGCGGCGTTTACCATGATGAGCGGTGCGAGGTCGTCGCGCAGGTTGGGGTTGATCGCGGCGGCGTTCGGCATGCTGGGGACGCCTCCAGGCGTGGCGCTGGGCGTGTTTACAGTGGCGATGTTGTTTCCGATGAGAAGCAGCGGATAAAGAGGCGTGAGGCAGAAGAGGTAAAGAACGCCCCAGATAAAGATGAAAGGAAAAGGCGAAAAGCTTGCGGGAAGATTGCCGCGAGCGTGTTAGCTTCGCGCCAGGACTTTTCCGGATAGGGGTTACGGTAGCACTATGCCATTGGAGAATTGAACACGGCCCGCACGCGTAACCGTTGCCGCAAACGCCCTGTTGAAATAGTTTCAGGGGCGACGCTTTCATTGCGGGAGATTCAGCGAATGGCAGATCGCGAGACGCCGTTGTCGGGAGAGGTGTTCCGTCCTTATGAAAAGCTGGTCGAGATTACCATTCTGGGCAAAACCTTCCTCGTGCCCGAGAGGAATTCCCTGCTCCGCGCCTTCCAGTTCATCAGTCCGGAAACGGTGCCTTACGGGCGGTTCTGCTGGAACCAGGAATGCCAGTATTGCAAGGTGAATTGCCAGCTTTCCGACGAGGACCGCGCGCGGCCGATTCTGAGCTGCAAGTTCATCGTGTCGGAGGGTATGGAGATTTCGAATCTTTCTCCGGAGCTGGTGGGATGCCTGCGCACGAAGCTGGGCGCGGTGGCGTCGAATCCGCGAAAGCTGCGCGAAGCCGATGAAATAGCTGCAGCGCCGGCGGAGAAGCCGATCGATGTTCCCGCTGGGGCGCCGGTGCTGGTGTCCGGCGTACCAACTAGCCTGCCATCTGACGGATCCATTTCGGTGCCAGCGGTCTACCGTCCGCTGTTCCAGCAAGACAAAGCCACGGACTAATTTTCCGCGCCGCCCTCAGCCTTCCGCAGCCCTTTTTTTCGGCAGCCCCGCTCATAGCCTCATAGCTCGAGAAAAATTCACCGCGAGCGGTTCGCGCTACGCGCAGCTCTATCGATTGTTTGGTCAGGTGCGCGATGGCCCGAGGACAAACTGAATTGACGAACAGGCATTTGCGATGTAGATTGCAGCGCAATTGAAGTCCGGAGGTGGCATTTGAAAGCTCGTTTGCTGCTGCCAGTTGCTTTGTTTTGCGGCTCGCTGCTCTTTGGCATTCCCTCGGTTGCCCATCATGGCACGAATACCGAATACGACTCGGAGCATCCCATGACCGTAGTGGGAGTGGTTACCGAATTCGCGTTCGTGAATCCCCATGTGCAGATCTATTTCGACGTGACTGACGCCAAAGGAAACGTAGTGCACTGGGGCGTGGAGTCGGCCAGCCCCGGCCGGCTGGTACGCGTGGGATGGAACCGCAACATCATCAAACCGGGAGACAAGCTGACACTTACCTTTGAACCGGCACGCAGCGGCCAACCTGTTGGTGGGCTCAAGAAAGTGGTTTTTCCCGACGGGCGAGTGCTGGGCGGCAGCGCGGCGCCGCCAGAAAACGGCGGCAGCAACTCGAACAACTGAGGGACAGTGGGCTGCGAGCAACAAAGTCGGCTTGGCACGCACTTGCCTTTCGCTCTTTCGGCGTGATATGTGGTTCGACGCGTAAGCAAGAGGAGATCATCATGACCGATCACAGGCTAGTCCGGCGTTTCGTCTCTGCACTCGGAAATAATCCCACGCAGGACGGTTCGGCCTCGCGCCGGGAATTTCTGAAGACGCTCGGGGTGGCGGGAATAGGCGCGGGGGCCGCATTGGCAGTAGGTAGTGAACTGCTGGCGCAGAGCATGCTGCCGTCAAAGCGCGGGCGCATTGACGTGCACCATCACATGGCGCCGGATTTCTACGTGGAGTTCACCGAGCGCGCGACCGGCTCGAAGTCGGGGATGCATGGCTGGACGCCGGCCGTTTCGCTCGACGTGATGGACAAGGCCGGCGTGGAAACGGCCATGCTCTCGCCGGCGCAAGGAGTGGTGCGCGACTCGCTGAGCGATAAAAGCGAACAGGCGCGCAAGTTGGCGCGACAGAACAATGAAGCCGGCGCGAAAGCGGTGAGCGAGAATCCGAAGCGCTTTGGATTGTTCGCAGCGTTGCCGCTGCCGGACACCGACGGCAGCCTGAAGGAAATTGACTATTCGTTCGGCCCGCTGAAAGCTGACGGCATCGCTTTGTTTACTTCGTATCTGGATAAGTTCCCTGGCGATGCTGCGTTTGCGCCGGTGTTCGACGAGCTGAACCGCCGCAAGGCGGTGGTGTTCTTCCATCCGGCGCATTCCACTTGCTGCCGCAATCTTAGTTCGGCGTCAGGCATGATCGACTTCGACATGGATACGGCGCGCGCTATCGACAGCATGCTGATCGAAGGAACGTTCTCGCGCTTCCCCGATGTGAAATTCATCTTTTCACATGCGGGAGGCGCTTTCACCACGCTGGCGCCGCGCATGGTGGACGACTTCCCGAAGAAATTTGCCGATCGCGTGCCGCACGGAGTGGACTACGAATTCAGGAAGCTTTATTTCGACACGGCGCACGCCGGCGCGGCAGGTCCGCTCGATGCCTTGAAGGACCTGGTGCCGATTTCGCAGATTCTTTATGGCAGCGATGTGCCCATCCGCGCGTACGACCTGACGGACAGCAAATTGAAGGACTACGCGGGATTTTCGTTCGACGACTGGAAAGCCATCGACCGCGGAAACGCGGAGCGGCTGTTTCCGCGGCTAAAAGCGTAAAGTAGCGGCGCGTCGCCGTTCGACTCGCTGCGCTCGCTCAGGACGGCGATGCTAATCGATCGCCGAAGAGAGGTTGCTCGCCTGCGCTCGGATTGACGGCGATAAACAAAGGCAAAAACAAAAAACAGATCCCTCGACTTCATTACGGCGACCCTAACCCGGGCGCACTTCGCTCGCTCGGGATGACAACGTTAAAAGCAAATGCGACATCTGGCAGGCTGAAGCCACGCCGCTACGAAGAAAATTCAAAGAGATTCCTCCTCACTGGCCCCGAGCACTGGTCGTCGCGTCCACTCGCTCGGAATGACAGCGCAAAAGCGAAAAGCGGATCCCTCGACTGCGCTCGGATGACAACCGTAAAAGCGAAGATAATGTCGGGAACGAAGCAAAAAGAGATCCCTCGTCGCGAAGAATAACTTTTTCCGCGTCCTAACCCGGCGCGGCTTCGCTCGCTCGGGGTGACAAGCCCGGTGGCGAAGATGACGGGCGGAGGCTCGCGGCTACGGCGGCGCGTTAGTGGCCGGCCGGACGTTTCTCTTCCGCCACTTTTTCCGGCGGCATACCGAGGTACACGAGCAAGTTCTCCCAGGTGTCGACGCGACCGTGAATGGGCGCGATGGTTTTCACGTCAAGGTTGAGGCGCTTCACGTTGTCATAGATGTTTTGCGCGTCGCAGCAACGCTGATAGGGCTTGTCGGTCGGCTTCACATTGACCATACCCGGCGTCCAGGGATCGCCTTCGGTGAGGATTTTCTCCTTTGGCAGGTAGGTCATGAGCATGGCGTCCGAATGCAGATTTCCGCGCATGTGATAGATCTCAAGCTTGCGCGTGCCGTCCGTAATTTCGCGGCTCTCCTCCACTCTTTCCACGTGCCCTTTCGCGCCGCCCGGAGTTTTTTGTAGCGTGTCGGGAATGATGGTGTGCGGCGTTTTTAGCAGAGCTTCGATAAACGCCACGTTCGTCTGCTGGGTGATGATGGTTGTGCCCAGCGCCGCGAACGTGCGCACGCCGCCAGTGTGGTCGACATGCGGATGCGTGTTGATGACGTAGCGGATGGGCTTGTTCGGCGCGAGTTTCTTGGCCTCGGCAATGATGGCCAAGGAGCGCGCGTCATTGAGCGGCCCTTCGACCATCACGAGGAAATCCTTGAACTCCACGAGCAAGCTGCAATCGTTTTGCCCGGCGAGATACCACAGGCCATCGCCAATCTTCTGGGTCATCACCGTGGCCGGCGGAGCGGCAGGCGTTTCACGCACGCCCTGAGGAATGGAAAGGTCCATGGAAGCGTTCGGCTTTACGCTGGTGACGAACAATTCGAGGCCCTTGGCTTTGTCGCCGGTCAGCGCGGGAGTAGTGATGGTTTCAACGAAGTGCGCCGGAAACTGAATGCCATCGCGATACTCGTAATAATCGTAGGTGTGGACCACTTTCTCATCGCCGTACATAGGATGGTCCATCATGGTCTCGACTTTGGCGACCATGTTGTCCGGACCGATGTAGCCGGTGATTTTGGCTTCGTTCGGGCCGGTCCAGCTCACCAGGTTGTATTTCTTCCCGCCGATGATCTGCTGCGTCACCGAGGCGCTCTTGGCCTTCATTGCGCCGATCAGAAATCCATGAGGTGTAAGCCAGATTTGTTCCACGCGATCCATCTCTGAATGCGACTGCAAGCCGTCGCCATCCGGCTGGCGGATCGGATCGCCGGGCTTTTTCACCGACGGCGGAAACGGAATCTCGAGCCAATCTTTCGGGCGCGCCGGAACGCGGAGACCAGGCAGTCCGCCCACATCCCAGGCATACCATTCATTGCCGCCGGCATTCACGTACTGCAGCGAGTGTCCTTCTTCGCCAGTGGTCTGCATCGGGGGAAGGCCCTGAACGGCCTCCGCCTGCACTCGCGATGCCGGAATCGTGTAATCCACATCGTAGGTGTAGGACTTCACCAGCACGCGCGGGCCGGGCGTGTTGCCATCCGACAACTGATCGGGACGGCTGCCGCTGCCGGAAAATTCCAGCGTCTTCAAATTCGCTCCGCCCATGGCCTTCATGGCGTTTTCAATCACCGTCTTGGCGTCTTGGGCTTGCACGGAAATTACGCCAATAAACCGGGCGGCAAGCAACGAGACAAACAGGAACGCAAACAATGAGGCGGGGGCCAGAATCCTTCGGTTCATTTTTGCCTCCACACGATTTACCCGGGGTATGCGGCGCAATGTACACCCGCCCGCGTGCAGTGACAAGAAGTGTTCTGGTCCCCGAGAGGCTAGGAGAGGCGATTTAACTCGCGACACGCTGATACGGATGATTCAACGACGCTCAAGGCAGGTCAAAGCGCTTACGACGCGATTCAAGCGAGCCGGTGAGGAAGGCCACGCCACGATTGAAGACACGATGAATTGCGAAAACTAGCGCGCTGCGCTCTGGCTACCTTTGTAATCGACAAACAGTTCGGGAAATTGCTGCTTCAAAGCACTGATTTTCGGCAGATCGCAGATCTGGATGTAAGAATTGGTGGGGTTCTTCAGGGCAAAATCCTGATGGTAGTCCTCAGCGCGATAGAAACCCTTCAGCGGGCTGAGCTCGGTGACGATGCGCTTCGGGAACACTTTCTGTTCGTCGAGCTGGGCGATATAAGCCGCGGCGATGCGCTTCTGCTCGTCATTGCTGTAAAAAATGGCGGAGCGATAAGACGTGCCCACATCCGGACCTTGACGATTGAGTTCGGTGGGATCGTGAGCGACGGAGAAAAAGATGCGGAGAAGCTGGCCGTAGGTGAGCTGGGAGGGATCGTAAACGACCTCAACCGATTCGGCGTGTCCGGTGGTCTCGGTAGTTACCTGATTGTAAGTGGCGGTTTTAGCCGATCCACCTGAATATCCGACGGTGGTCTTGATAACTCCCCTGACCCGCTCGAATACAGCCTGCGTACCCCAGAAGCATCCGCCGGCAAAGACGGCAGTTTCTCTTCCGGAAGTGGCGGCGCGAGGAACATCCACTTTAGCGGGAGGGATGGGCGGCTTGGGCGCGGAGGCGAGAGCTACGGCGAAGATCGACAAAACACCAAGTCCGAGAATCAGCGGAAGCCAAATTCGCATCTGAATCCTCCCGACACTATCACTTCTTAATACATTGGATGTTTTGCGCGCTCCCGGGTTGTTTTGCGTTCACAGGCGGCAAATCAGGAGTTCCCTTTCGAAGATCATTTCCTTCGGCAAATGATCCTGAAGTTTCATAAAGAGTTCCTGATGTTCCAAAATTTCCTTGAACCACTCCTCGACGCTAAACATCTGCAACTGATCGAATTCGTCCTTCGAAAAGTCGAGTCCCTTCCAGTAGATGTCTTCATACCGAGGCATCCAGCCGATAGGAGTTTCGCGTCCGAGAGAGCGCCCACGCACGCGATCGACAATCCATTTGAGAACCCGCATGTTTTGCCCGAACCCCGGCCACATGAAGCGGCCTTCGGCATCTTTGCGGAACCAGTTCACATGGAAAATTTTGGGTGTGACGGAGAGCGAACGATGCATCTTGATCCAATGCCGGAAGTAATCGCCCATGTGATAGCCGCAGAACGGCAGCATGGCCATTGGATCGCGGCGCACTTTGCCGACGCTGCCAGCGGCAGCGGCGGTGGTTTCCGATCCCATGGTCGCGCCGATGTAGACGCCGGAGGTCCAGTTGAAGGTTTGGAAAACCAACGGCATGGTCGTGGCGCGGCGGCCACCGAAGATGATCGCGCTGATCGGCACGCCAGCGGGATCTTCCCAAGCAGGATCGATGGTTGGACACTGGCTGGCGGGCGCGGTAAACCGTGCATTCGGATGGGCAGCCTTGGCGCCGGTTTTTGCCGCGAGTGCTGGAGTCCAGTTTTGCCCCTGCCAGTCCAGGCACTCGGCCGGCGGATCATCGGTCATGCCCTCCCACCAGACACCGCCTTCGGGAGTCAACGCAACATTGGTAAAAATCGAGTTCTTCGACAATGTCGCCATGGCGTTGGGATTCGTCTTCGTTGAGGTGCCGGGCGCGACACCGAAGAATCCGTATTCGGGATTGATGGCGCGCAGGTTGCCCTTTTCGTCCGGCCGAATCCAGGCGATATCGTCGCCGACGGTCCAGATTTTCCAGCCTTCAAAGCCTGGCGGAGGAACCATCATGGCGAAATTTGTTTTTCCGCAGGCGCTCGGAAAAGCGGCCGCTACATACGTCTTTTCGCCGGAAGGATCCTCGACGCCGAGTATCAACATGTGCTCCGCCATCCAGCCTTCGTCACGGGCGATGTTCGATGCGATTCGCAGCGCAAAACATTTCTTCCCGAGGAGCGCGTTCCCGCCATAACCGGAACCGTAGGACCAGATTTCGCGCGTCTCCGGAAAATGGACGATGTATTTCTGTTTGTTGCAGGGCCAGGGCACATCTTTCTGGCCGGGAGCCAGCGGCGCGCCGACGGAATGGACGCAGGGGACCACGCGCGCGGAAGCTTTGTCGATCTCGCGAAAGACGCTGAGTCCGATGCGAGCCATGATGCGCATGCTGACGACGACATAAGGCGAGTCGGTGAGTTCCACGCCGATTTGCGAGAAAGGCGAGCCGATCGGTCCCATGCTGAAAGGAAGGACGTACATGGTCCGGCCTTTCATCGAGCCGGTGAAGAGAGTCTTGAGTTTCTTGCGCATCTCGAAGGGATTTTCCCAGTTGTTCGTGGGTCCCGCGTTGTCCTTTGACAAGGAGCAGACGAAGGTGCGGTCTTCGACTCTGGCAACGTCGCCCGGATCGGATTTTGCGTAGAAGCAGCCAGGCCAGAGTTGCTGGTTCAGCTTGGTGAAAGTGCCCGACTGCACCATCTGATCGCAGAGCCAGTCGTATTCTTCCTTGGATCCATCGACCCAGTGGATGGCATCGGGTGTGGTGAGCGCGGCGATCTTTTCCACCCAACGAATCAGGTGTTGGTTGCTGCTGAGCACCTCGGTCCGGATTTTCATCCCCGCTCCTATCTAAATGGAAGAATTTATCATGATCAGATATTGTGGGTCACAAATCATGAGAAAGTCGGTTGATGTCATTGGGAAACCGTGTCGGTCGCTCGCGACCGGCGGAGTTCAGAACGCTTCTTAATGCTACCGGCGGTCGAAAGTACCTATAGTTTACCAAACACTGTACGAATTCGCCCAGGCAACTCATCACGATAGCGGTGTCATTTCGGATGCAGGTTGTGTTTATCGGCTTCAAACACCAACGGGCGCCACTACGGCCCATCGGGTCTGAAACGATTTCAGATCACCTTACGGAGTAGCTGGGTTTTTCTGCCGAATGGATGGAAATCCGTCTTTTTTGAGGTCCACCTCAGCTTTTGCGGTGGTGTCGCTATCGCCGTAGGGCCCCACCAATACTCGATAAAGATCGCTTCCCGGAGACTTGACCACAAATGCGGGGAACTGCTTCTGCGCGAGTTGAGATGCCAGTGCGATAGCGTTGTTCTCGTTCTTGATGGCTGCTACTTGAAGAACGAAACCAGAAGGGCTGCTTCCATCCGACCCCTGAGGGGTTTGGGAGGGCGGAGCGTTATTCAGCGGCCTGGTTGGCGAATTATCGGATGAGTTCGGCGAAACGATCGGGGCTGTCGTTCCGATTCTGGAACTCTCTGTCGAACGCTGACTGCCCGTTTTCGACCAACCGAAATAAACGAGGGCGATCAAAAGCATGGAGCTAACAACGGTGATCAAAACTGTTCGCTTGTGTGGCCGATCGTAGCCGGAAGCAGGAATCTCCAGCCGAATCGTTTGCCTCGGCTGTTCAGAAACCACCTGTTCAGAAACAGGGACGCCCACGGTTTTCGTGGCGGGACTTACGGCTTGCGGCAATAAATCGTCGGCAGGAGAGGCGATGGCGCCGTCCGGGACACCGCTCTCGGAGGAAGAGGCTTCGCGAACGTCCGAGATCCAGTTTTTAATCCGTTCGCGCGCGCTCGAAGCGAGATCGACGAACCGCACGCCAACGGTTTTTCTCGATGGGCTTCTCCAAACAACCTTGCCTTTGACTTCTATCCACGGTTGCTCGACCGATAATTGCAATCGAAGATCCGATAACGTATCAGTGGTGATCTCGGAAAAGGCGTGGAGCGCTACCCCGCCTTCACTGATATTCAGAATGATGCCGTCATTGCCATCCTGCAACTCGGCGGAAGAGAACAAAACATTCTGGCGGAGATGGCGCCGCCGCTCGGAGCCGTCGCGCGGTTTGTCACTCAGTTGTGCAGCGCTCGGCATGTACGGTTATTTTTACGCTGTTCCATCGAGCTTGATATGAGGACTATGAGAAGCCCTTAAGCGAAGAACCTGCTCCTCGGCCGAATCATAACTCAGCTTTTTCTGTCCGCCAGGCATAAGCGCCGAAGGCGAAGGGTGTCGACTCTGGTAAGGCGATTCGAAATCATAATGGGTACAAGAATGTAGCACCACGGCCAAGTGCGCGTATGATGCCTGTTGAAATTGGCGTCTACTGAGCTGAAATGTGGAGGAGGTACATGAAACTTTTCGAGCGCGCAACAGTCATGGGCTTTCTAATTATTGCGACCGTTTTCACGGCAAGCGCCCAGGATCAAATCGACCACAAGGCGGCGCTGACTCTGGCAGCGGCGAAACAGATTGCCGCCGCCGCGGAACAACAAGGGTGCAAAGTGAAATGTGGCGGGGTGATCGCTATTCTGGACGACAGCGGCGAGCTGATGTATCTGCAACGTTTGGAAGGATCTCAAGTGGGGAGTACCCAGCTCGCAATCGCAAAAGCGCGAACGGCATTTCTATACAAACGGACCAGCCAGAGCTTTCAAGATCGCGTAGGCAAAGGCGAGTCTTTTCTTATGAACTTTCCAGAGATGATGCCCTCAGGTGGCGGAGTGCCACTATTCATCGACGGAAAACTGGTGGGATCGATCGGGATCAGTGGAGGGGCCGGCGGAGACGACGTGGTGGCACAAGCCGGTGTCGACGCTCTGACAAAGATTGCGGGCCACTGAGTACGATTTTTAACTTCTGATTTGCTCACAGATAAGCGGCTTGCACCTGCTGATCGAATTCCTTGACTGTCCGCGGCTAAGGCTGCTAACGTGCGGCCACTTTAGGAAGGTTATGGGGAGGGTAATGATGTCCCACGTTCGCCTGGGTGCGCTATTAATTGCGGTGGTTTTAATTAGTTCCTCGACTGCGCTTTCGCAGGGCGTATTGATGCAGAAGGCGCTTTCTCTTGGCATGGCGCAGACTATCGCCGAAGGTGCGCTGGAAAAGTGCCGCGCCGACGGCATGCACATCGCCGTCACGGTGCTGGACAGTACCGGCCAGTTCAAGGCCTTTTTGCGCGATGACGGCGCCAGCCTCAACGCCATCGACGTGAGCCGCCGCAAGGCTTACACGGCGCTCGTTATGCGGCGCACTTCCGCCGAAGCGGCGAAGATGTGGGCGGGGATGAGTCCCGTTCCAACAATCGAAGGCACCATCGCGTTGCCCGGCGGCGTGCCCATCAAAGCCGGCAACGAGGTGATCGGCGCGGTGGGCGTGAGCGGCGCGCGCGATGACGAATCGTGCTCGAATGCCGGCATCGCCAAGGTTGCCGACGCCCTGAAATAGCTTTCTTCAGAGCCCCGCAATTTAAAGCTGGCGCGAGGTCCCTATTCAAATCTCTCGCTCAGTGTGCGCCCGGCCGGAGTATAGTCGGCGAAAGTGGAAGTAAGGGCCGCCGTGGGCATTGCGGCGCAACGCGTAACGCGTTCCCCGCTCTTGACGTCCCTAAGCTTACGGTTCCCCGGCCACGCAGTACCGCAAATCGAGGAGGAGATATGAGGCTGATCAAAACCGCACTTGCCTTCGCGGGTGTACTGGCAATTTCGGGATCGCCGGCGTTCGGCGCCACCCTTGCCGGCACCGTGAAAGGGCCCGACGGCGCGGCATTCAAGGGCGCTTTCGTTGAACTCCAGAGCACGCAAAATCGAGTTACCTACAACACGCTCTCGCATGCGGACGGCACCTACAAAATGGAAAATCTGCCGGCTGGCACCTACAACGTGGCCATTCGCGCGATCGGCTACAAGATGGAACCCAAGCAAGGTCTGAACCTCACTTCCGACCAGAACGCCTCTCTCGATCTCAGTTTGCAGAAAGGCATGGTCCGCTGGACCGATCTTTCGATTTACCAGGGCACCGCACTACTGCCGGATGGGCCGGGAAAACCCAAGCTCACGACAGCTTGCTTTGCGTGTCACGGGTTCCAGAGCCGCATGGCTTCGCAGGTCCGCGACGAAGACGGCTGGCGCGATCGCGTCCACTTCATGCGCACGACTTTCGGCTACTTGCTTGGCGGTGTGAACGACCAGGACGCTGAAAACGTTATCGCTTATCTCACAAAGTATTTCGGCCCCGATTCCGACTTGCCCAAATCGCCCGCCGATCTGCCCGAGTACGCTTCGGTGAAGCAGGATTTCAGCGACGCGGCCATGCGCATCAACTACGTGACTTTTGAGATGCCCGGCTCAAACCGCTTCCCCGGCGCGGCTACTCCAGAGCGCGACGGCAAAGTTTACATCTGGACCTATAATCAGCATCGCTTCGCCGTACTCGATCCCAAGACGGCGAAAGTTACCGAATATCTGATTCCAGGCACGGATCAAGCTTCGAACCACGCCACGCGCCTCGCACCCGATGGCGGCGTTTGGTTCAGCGAACAGGCGCAGAATGTGCTAGGCCGCCTCGATCCAGCCACCGGCGAAATCTCTTTGTACACCGACAATGTTCCGGGGCGCCGCCACACCTTAGTGATTGATTCCAAGGGCGTGGTCTACTCCACGGGCGAACCGCTTTCGAAGTTCGACCCCAAAACCAAGGAATACACCAATTATCCCGAAGTTCCTTCGGCCTATGGCATAACGCTCGACGCGAATGACGTCGCGTGGTTCTCGGAATTCAAGAAGGACGGCAAGATTGGCAGGATCGATCCGGTCACGAACCAGATCACGAAGTTCGCGCTTCCTACACCGGACGCCTATCCACGACGCATGCACTTTGATGACAAGGGCATCCTCTGGATATGCGAGTATCGCGCTGGAAAGATCGCACGGTTCGATCCGAAGACCAGTGAGTTCAAGGAATACGAACTGCCTGGGCCGGACGCTACGCCTTACGCTATGAACATCGATAGGCGCGGGCACATCTGGTACTCATCAATGGATACTGACATGGTGGGCGAACTCGATCCCTCGACTGGTCACGTGACGCGCTATCCGTTCGTCTATTCCGAAAACGGCATGCGCGACTTCTTCATGGATGCAGACGGGAAAATGTGGTGGGGTTCGCAGCCGAACAATCATGTGGGCTATTTCTACCTGTCGGGTCCGGAGATTAAGGACACCGATACAGGCAAGCCGGCGTCCAAGAAGCCCAATGCGCCTTCCGGGATGATCCAGGAATAATTTTCGCGAGACGAAACGGTTTGATCTGAAAATTTTGAATTGGCGCAGGAGCCCGCCGCAAATTGCTGGGCTCCTGCGGCATTCTTTTTGATTGACTGCGTGTTTTCACCCGCCAGTCTTCGGCAGCTTGGCCTTTTCTGAGCAAACAGGCCGCCAGCGGGTAATCGGGCCGCTACAATGTAGGTCTGCGGTACGTGACGACAACAATCACCGGTGAAACCGTTTTCGCGCCGGCATCTTTTCCCGGCGCCCACTTCCACTGGGCGACCGCTTGCTCGGTGGGAACGGTCAGCGAATCTATGTTACGAATCACGGTCGTGGATGTGAGCTGCCCTTGCGGGTCGACGAGCCCATAGAGAATCACGCTTCCTTCCGCAATGCTGTTGATCGGATAGGTGGGTTCGATGGTATACACCGGCAGCGCGCCACGGCCGGCAGCGTCGGCCAGCGGCTCCACGTAAGTACGGTCGCGGGCAACAATCGCCGGAACGTACGATTGCGGAAATTGAAATACGATACCGATGCGTCCCGCCGCCACACGGCCATCCATTTGCGCTGGCGAAAAGCTCCAGGTACGGACGGCATCAAGCGCCACTGCGAGAAATGGCTCATCGCCATTAACCACACGGACGTCGCTGAGCTTTCCATCGGCGTCTACCGATGCGTCGAGCAGAACATTCCCTCCAAACAGCGCCTGCGGCGGATACGGCACGCCCACTACGGACAGCGGCGAGGGCGGAACATATCCTTGCTGCAGGGCGCCCTGCTGCTGCGCAGACGCTTCTTGCGTGGAAGCTGACGCAACCAACTGCACTGCTGGTTGCGCCGCCGACTGAATCGCTGCGCGAGTTGTTTCTTTTGTGGTTGCTTGCGCCGCCACTTCAGGCACAGCATTCACTGAGCTATTCCAGCTCACGTGCAATTCATCGAGCAGGCTGATCGCATAGTGAATGCGCAGCGCCGCGCCGGGCGCGATGGTCGTGTGCCCACCGTCCGCACCGGACGGGATCACTGTGGGATGGAGCCACTTCCCCACTACGATTCCCACCACTTCATTCGTTTCCGCGGACACCAGGGGAGAGCCGCTCTGCCCCGGCACAACATCCTGGTTGAAGAGCAGCAGTTCGCTTTGTTCGCCCTTGTCGCGGAAGAAGAGGTAATCGAGCACTTCGCTGCGCGAAAAATCCTCGAGCGGCGCGAGAGAGCTGTGCGCGTTCTCCGTATCCGGCGGACGCAGCGAAGCGGAGAGCACTCCCTTTCCTTTCACAGGTGTTTCGGTCGAAATCCGCAGATAGCTGATTTTCTTATCGGTCTGCAACGGATTCGTGTCGGGCTTCAGCACAGCCACATCGTGGTCCCAGTCGACCGCGACGATGGGCGCTTCGACCATGCGCCGGGGCCCTTGTTCAGGGCCCACCAGAATGTAAGGAATGCCGCCGTTGCGAAAATATTCGAGCAGGTGCGCGGCGGTGACCACGTAACCCTGATCGTTGATGAAGAATCCGTTCCCAAAAAACATGTAGCGGTATCCGTTTTCGGGAGTTTCATCGAGCGGATATACAATCTGGCACAGCGCGGACTCGATCGCAGCGTCGGCATTGTCAGTGGTATTTACACCTGCGTTCGCGCTTTTCGGCGCGGTTGAGGCTTCGCCAGACGCTGAAGTTGCTCCGGAATTGACAACTCCGCGGCCCAATGCGCGCGTGGCGAAAGAAAAGCATAAAGTAAATGCTGTGATTATGACTGCAAGCGGAACGCATGGCTTACAAAGAGATTTCATTTGCGAGAGTCCTCACAGCCGACTCTAGAGACCGTGTGAACCCCGACAAATGGGTAGAAAGGATTACTTTAGTGGTAGCAATGGATTGTACGTACTAAAACTATAACTGGACCTAAGTGACGTACTTTGTGCGGAAAGGCCTTGGGGCGCCAATGAGACGATTTTGGCTTGTGGATAAATATCTACACGAAGCGTTCATCAGGCGTGCGTTATTTGCCGACGGCGAGCAGTGTAATGTCGAAGATCAGCACGGCATTCGGCGGGACGGCGCCGGCTCCGCGGCTACCATATCCGGCGCTCGGCGGAACGCGCAACTGGCGCTTGCCGCCAACCTTCATACCCACGATTCCCTCATCCCACCCACGAATCACTTTTCCAACTCCTAGCGGGAACATGATGGGCTTTCCGCGATCTACCGAGCTGTCGAATTTCGTACCGTCCGCCAACCACCCCGTGTAGTGAACTCCCACCGTCTTTCCGGACGTAGCGATAGCCCCCGTTCCCACGATGATGTCCCAATATTCCACTTTAGATGGAGTTTTCTTTGGCGCACCTTGAACCTCCGAGGGGCTGTAGGTGTTTTCAACCGGATGTTTCGCGTCCGTGCGCGCGAACACAAGCCCCGCGAAGGCAAAAACGAACAGAACGGCGAGTCTCGCAAGTCTTCTGGCAATCAATTGCGTCCCTCAACCAAATCAGAGACAGCTCGGTAAAGCCGAATCATACCCCAGCAAAGCTTCCGCGAACGATGGCGATATTTCATCTCCCACTTGCCACCGGGTGTACAATGCCCGCGGCTTGGGACTTCGCCCACCCCGCGAGTTAAAATCACTCCCAGCCAATTGTGGAGGAGAAGATTATGAGTGGAACGGTCAGCACAGCCAATTTTCCGGAAACGCGCAACTCAGCTACGGCGCATGACCTCGCCGCCAACCGGGCCTCGAATACGGTGATTGCATATACAATTCTTCGCCTGTCATTCGGAGCGAATATCATGCTCCACGGCTTGAGCCGTTTGCTCAATGGCCGGGCTGCTTTTCTGGCGTACCTGAATCATTACTTTGAGCACGCCCACTTGATCCCAGCGAGTTCCCTGCCCGCGTTCGGCGCGGTGCTGCCATGGGTGGAGACCAGCCTGGGGTTGCTGCTGATGCTGGGCTTATTCAGCCGCTTCACCATGATCGCCGGCGCGCTCGTGATGCTGGCTCTGGTTATCGGAACGAATCTGGCGCAGGATTGGGTCGTGTCCGGCTTGCAGCTTATTTATTGCTTCCTGTACTACTACCTGCTGGTCCATCTCGACGAAAACACCATCTCTGTCGACGCGATGATGCACTGATCACCGGCAGCATGCCATCCGGCGAGTCGCGGGGCGCGACTCTAAAACGTATCGCACGAGAGTCTGAACAAAAGAAAATGGGGAGCCGAAAGGCTCCCCATTTTTGTTGCTCTAATCACGAGCGATCGATGGTGATCTTCGCAGCCGTTCTACGCCATTACTGCTTCCAGGCGGAATAGATCGGCTTGCTCACCAGAAACTCCGGATTCACCCCCGCCCGAGGGGTAAACTTCTGCACCCGGCCGTTGTCGACTTCTGCAACATAGAAGTTTCCGTCCTGATCGACGCTGAACCCGTGCACGCCCCAGAAGCCGCCCGGAAAATCTCCCCAGGTGCCGAAGCTGTACAGGAAATGGCCCTGCAAATCATACTTAAGCATCTTCGACGTGCCGCGATCGAAGGCCCACAGCGTGCGATCTGCGCCGATGTAGATCAGATGCACGTCGGACGGTTCCTCGCCGAGACTCCACGAATAGAGGAACTTGCCATTGTCATCGAACACCTGTATGCGATGGTTACCGCGGTCATTCACGAACACATGCTTGGTTACTGGATCGAGTGCAATTCCGTGAACATTGTTGAAGTAACCGGGGCGCGTGTCATGCGGCGGGGTGCCCTTCTGGCCCCAATCCATCAGGAATTTGCCATCTTTGTCGAACTTCGCGACGCGCGTGCCGTTGTAACCGTCAGCGACGAACATGGTGCTGTCCGGCAGCCAGGCGATATACGTTGGCCGATTGAAGTGCGTTGCGTCCGCTCCCTTTACAGTGGGCGTGCCGATGGTCTGCACGAGCGTCTTGCCGTCGTGGGAGAACTTATAAATCGCGTGCATGTGATCGTCCACCACCCAGATGTGCTTCTCAGGGTCATAGGGATTGATGGTGATGTAATGCGGACGCTTGAAGATATTGTCCCACTGCGTCCAGGTCTCGAGAATTTTCCCTTGTCCATCGACCACCGTCAGGCA
>DASZMG010000093.1:0-40744 GCA_035551975.1 Candidatus Acidiferrales bacterium
GCCAAGTGGGCTTGAGAATGGGCAATCGCACGAAACACAGGAATGAGTATCCCTTCCGAGGGCTTCCGGACGCGCAGGGACTTTACAATCCTGCGAATGAGCACGACAACTGCGGCTTGGGGTTCGTGGCCAGCATCGAAGGCCACAAGTCGCACGATATCGTCCTCAAGGGTATTCAGATCCTCATTAATCTGACTCATCGCGGTGCTTGCGGCTGCGATCCGCAGACGGGTGACGGTGCCGGTGTCCTGATTCAAATCCCTCACGCTTTCTTTGAGCGCGAATGCTCCAAGCTCGGCTTCACGTTGGCTTCGCCCGGTGAATACGGCGTTGGCATGGTTTTCCTGCCGGTTGACCGCCAGGAGCGCATGTTGTGCGAGGGCGTTCTGGAGAAGGTTGCGAAATCCCACGGGCTGACGGTTCTCGGCTGGCGCGACACTCCCCTCAACGGGGACATGATCGGCCGCGTTGCGCGCAGTTCGCAGCCTTACATCGAGCAAATTTTTGTGCGCCGCGGCCCGGAAATGGAGCAGGACGCGCTTGAGCGCAAGCTGTATGTGGTGCGCCGGGAAGCGGCTTCGCTGATTGCCGAATCGGATCTGGTAGAGAAGGGCTTCTTCTATATCCCTTCTTTGTCGTCTCGCACGATCATCTACAAGGGCTTGCTGCTTGCGCCGCAGATCGCGCAGTTCTACAAGGAATTGGCCGATCGCGAAGTGATGAGCGCGCTATGCATGGTGCACCAGCGCTTTTCCACGAATACCTTTCCGAGCTGGAAGCTGGCGCATCCCTATCGCTACGTCTGCCACAACGGTGAAATCAACACTCTCCGCGGAAATGCCAACTGGATGTATGCGCGCCAGTCGGTTTTGTCTTCGCCGCTCTTTGGTAAGGACATGGAGAAACTGCTGCCCATCATCGCTCCTGGCGGCAGTGACTCGGCCATGCTCGACAATGCGGTCGAGTTGCTCACGCTTTCCGGGCGCAGCTTGCCGCACGTGATGTCCATGCTGATTCCCGAGGCTTGGGAGCACGACGCTTCCATGCCGGACGAGGTGAAGGCTTTCTACGAATACCACGCTTCGCTGATGGAGCCTTGGGATGGTCCTGCAGCCGTGGCGTTTACCGATGGGCGTGTCATTGGCGCGAAGCTTGATCGCAACGGCTTGCGGCCCGGGCGCTACATCGTCACGTCTGATGGATTGGTCGTGCTCGCGTCCGAGGCTGGCGTTCTGCCGATAAAGCCCGAGGACATTCGCATGAAAGGGCGCCTTGCTCCGGGCCGCATGTTGCTCGTTGATACCGAGCAGAAGCGCTTGATTTCCGACGAGGAGATCAAGAAGCAGCTCGCCGCGCGCCAGCCCTACGCCGAGTGGGTGCGCGAGAATCAGATCACGCTCGATCATCTGCCGAGCCCGACGCACGTCCACCCGACCAACCACGAAACCATTCTGATGCGACAGCGCGCCTTCGGCTATACGGACGAGGACCTGAAGACAATTCTGCATCCCGCCGCCATGAAGGGTGAAGAGCCGGTCGGTTCTATGGGCATCGACACTCCGCTCGCGTGCCTGTCCGACAAGCCGCAATTGCTTTTTAACTACTTCAAGCAAACTTTCGCGCAGGTGACCAATCCGGCGATCGATCCCATCCGCGAGGATCTGGTCATGTCGCTCAACAGCTACATCGGGCGCGAGGGCAATATCCTCGAAGAGACGCCGAAAAATTGCCATACACTCAAGCTGCGGCATCCCATCATTTCCAACTGGCGTCTCGAGAAACTGCGCAACGTGAAATGGGGAGATTTCCTCGCTACTACTCTTTCCGCGCTCTTCCGTGTGGAAGAGGGTGAGGAAGGTTTAGAGAAGGCGGTCGATGACCTTTGCCGCAACGCTTCCGCCGCGGTCAAATCCGGCTACATTCTCCTGATTTTATCGGACCGCGGCGTTGACCAGGAACACGCTCCGATCCCCAGCTTGCTGGCACTTTCCGCAGTGCACAATCACCTGATTCGCGAAAAGACACGGAATCAGGTTGCTCTGATCGTCGAATCGGGCGAGCCTCGCGAGGTCATGCACTTTGCGCTGTTGCTCGGCTACGGCGCAAGCGCGGTGAATCCTTATCTCGCCATCGGCACGCTTGAGGATCTCTACCGCGACGGGCATTTCCCGGCGGAATATTCCTGGGACAAAGTTTTCAAAAGCTACATGAAGGCCACCGACAAAGGCCTGCTGAAAACTTTTTCGAAGATGGGCATCTCAACCCTGCAAAGCTATCAGGGCGCGCAGATTTTCGAGGCCATCGGACTGAACCGCGAGCTTGTCGATCGCTATTTTACCGGCACGGCTTCGCGTATTGAAGGCGTGGGAATCGAAGTACTCGCCCGCGAAGCGTTGATGAAGCATCAGTACGCGTTGGAATCGATTACCGATTCCGATACGGAGCTGCGCGTCGGCGGTGAATACCAATACCGCATTCGCGGCGAGCGCCATCTGCTCAATCCCACCACCGTCAGCAAGCTGCAACATGCCGTGCGGCAGTCGAGTTTCGAGACCTTCGAGGAATTCGCGAAGATCGTCGACAAACAGAACCGCGATCTGCTGATGCTGCGCGGCATGTTCGATTTCAAGCCCAATGGTGCTCCGGTGCCCATTGAGGACGTCGAGCCCGCCTCTGAAATTGTGAAGCGCTTCGCCACCGGAGCCATGTCGTTCGGCTCCATCAGCAAGGAAGCGCACGAAACGTTGGCCATCGCCATGAATCGCATGAACGCGAAGTCCAACACGGGCGAAGGTGGCGAGGACGAAGCTCGATTCAAGCCTGACGCGAATGGCGATTTGCGTCGCAGCGCCATCAAGCAGGTGGCTTCGGCCCGCTTCGGCGTTACTACTTCTTATCTCGTTAACGCCGACGATCTGCAGATCAAGATTTCTCAGGGAGCCAAGCCCGGTGAAGGCGGACAGTTACCGGGGCACAAAGTCGATAAAGTTATCGCGCGCGTCCGCCACTCGATTCCCGGTGTTGGCTTGATTTCGCCTCCGCCGCACCACGACATCTACTCGATTGAGGATCTCGCGCAGTTAATTCACGATCTCAAGAATGTGAATCCGCAGGCGCGCATTTCCGTGAAGCTGGTCGCCGAAGTTGGCGTTGGCACTGTCGCTGCGGGCGTTGCCAAAGCGCACGCCGACGTGATTCTCATCAGCGGATACGACGGCGGTACCGGTGCGTCGCCTATCAGTTCCATTCGCCACGCGGGCATTCCCTGGGAACTCGGCTTGTCTGAAACGCAGCAGGTGCTAGTGCTCAACGACCTGCGGAGCCGCGTGCGGCTCCAGGTTGACGGCAAGCTGCAAACCGGTCGCGATGTCGCTATTGCCGCTTTGCTCGGTGCCGAGGAATTTGGCTTCTCGACCGCGCCGCTGATCGCCATGGGCTGCATCATGATGCGCAAGTGCCATCTGAACACCTGTCCAGTCGGCGTCGCGACGCAGGATCCCGAACTTCGCAAGAAATTCGCAGGTCAGCCCGAGCACGTCATTAATTTCTTCTTCTACGTCGCGGAAGATTTGCGCCACATCATGGCCGAGCTTGGCTTCCGTACCGTGAACGAAATGGTTGGACGCGTCGATTGCCTCACGCAGCGCACAGACATCGAGCACTGGAAAGCGAAGGGCATCGATCTTTCCGCCGTTCTCTACAATCCTCCGGTTCCGAGCCACATCGGTCGCCGCTCGTTGCAGGCGCAGGATCACGGGCTCGAAGGGGCGCTTGATCGCAAGCTGATCGAGATGACTCAGGACGCCATCGAGAATCGCAATCCCGTTTCGCTCAGCATGCCCATCCGCAATATTCATCGCACCGTGGGCACCATGCTGAGCGGGGAAGTCGCTCGCAAATATGGCTCAAGCGGCCTGCCCGAAGACACCATTCGCGTGCAGTTCACCGGATGCGCCGGCCAAAGCTTCGGTGCGTTCCTGGCCAACGGCATTACGCTCACGCTCGAAGGTGACGGCAACGACTACGTCGGCAAGGGCCTTTCCGGCGGCAAAATCGTCGTTTACCACGGGCGCAAGTCGGAGTTCGTCCCCGAGGAGAATATACTCATCGGCAATGTTTGCCTCTACGGTGCAACCAGCGGCGAAGCCTACTTTGGCGGCATGGCCGGCGAGCGCTTCGCCGTGCGCAACTCCGGCGCCACCACTGTTGTCGAAGGTGTCGGCGACCACGGCTGCGAATACATGACCAACGGTTTGGTGGTTGTCCTGGGCCGCACCGGAAGAAATTTCGCCGCGGGCATGACCGGCGGCATCGCTTACGTTCTCGATCGCGACGCCGACTTCGCGCTGCGCTGCAACCGTGCCGAAGTCGATCTTGAGCCGGTCACCGAGCAGAAGGATATCGACCTGCTTTACCAGCTCATTTTGCGCCACTGCGAGTACACCGAGAGCCCGCAGGCGAAGTGGATTCTCGAAAACTGGGAAGCCACCTTGCCGCAATTCATCAAAGTGTTCCCGCACGAATACAAGCGTGTGCTGGGCATTCCTCGTATTCCTGCGGGGGTTGTCGCGGCGCAAGCCACAAAACAATCCGGACGGCAGGTGATCGGTGGGTAAGCCGACCGGGTTCAAGGAGTACACGCGCGAAACTCCCACGCGCCGCCCTATCGCCGAACGCGTCGGCGACTACTTCGAGGTCTATCAGCCGTTCCCGGAAGAAAACGTCCGCACACAGGCAGCCCGCTGCATGGATTGCGGCATTCCGTTTTGCCACACCGGCTGCCCGGTCAACAACATCATTCCGGACTGGAACGACCTCGTTTATAACGATCAGTGGAAAGACGCCGTTCGCGTCCTGCATTCCACTAACAATTTCCCCGAATTCACCGGGCGCATCTGCCCCGCGCCCTGCGAAGCGGCCTGCGTGCTCGGCATCAACGAGCCGCCGGTGACCATTAAGCTCATCGAGAAATCGATTATCGAGCATGCCTGGAAGGAAGGCTGGATCAAGCCCGAGCTGCCTGAGACGCTTACCGGCAAGCGCGCCGCTGTGATCGGTTCAGGTCCCGCGGGACTCGCCGCCGCGCAGCAACTCGCTCGCGCCGGCCATTCCGTTACCTTGTTTGAAAAGGCTGATCGCATCGGCGGGCTCCTCCGCTACGGCATTCCCGACTTTAAGATGGAGAAGAACGTCCTCGACCGGCGCCTCCATCAGATGGCTGCCGAGGGTGTTGGGTTCAAAACCAACGCGCACGTCGGCGTGAACGTTTCCGTCGAAGATCTGCGCAAGGAATTTCACGCTATCCTTCTCTCAGGCGGCGCCGAAGCGCCTCGCGATTTAAAAGTCCCTGGCCGCGAGCTCAAAGGCATTCACTTTGCCATGGACTTTCTCCCGCAGCAGAACAAGCACATCGCCGGCGACCACGTCCCTGGCCAGATTCTGGCCACCGGCAAAAAAGTGGTCATCATCGGTGGTGGCGACACTGGCGCGGATTGCCTCGGCACCTGCCATCGGCAAAAGGCCGCGTCCATCAGCCAGTTCGAGATCATGCCCATGCCGCCGCAGGAGCGCCACGCCAGCACGCCTTGGCCGCTTTGGCCTTTGCAGCTTCGCACTGAAAGCGCGCACGAAGAGGGCGGCCAGCGCGATTGGGCGCTCAACACCACGAAATTCGTCGGCGATGCAGATGGTAACGTCAAAGAGCTGCACGGCATTCGCGTCGGTCCGCCTCCGAAATTCGAGGCCCAACCCGGAACCGAAACGGTCATCGAAACCGATCTCGTCCTCCTAGCGTTGGGTTTCACCGGCCCGGTAAAACAAGGCTTGCTCGAACAACTCGGCGTAGAACTCGACTCACGCGGCAACGTTGCTACGAAAGGGAACTACGGCAGCTCCGTTCCCGGAGTCTTCGCCGCGGGCGATATGCGACGCGGCCAGTCGCTCGTGGTTTGGGCTATTGCGGAAGGCCGGAGCGCCGCCGCCGCCATCGATCATTACCTCACCCGCTCGCTGTAGCGCCGCTTTCCACTGTCTGAAAGAACCTCGACAAAGTCCACGCGCATGTGTGGGTGCGCTCTCTGAAATAAAAGGGAGGGCGAAAGCCCTCCCTTTTGTTACGGATTTGATTTTGCTTGTTGCCCTTACGCCCGCTCCACTCCTGCGCGGCCCGTTGCCCGGTGTTCTTCTTCGTTCTTGATGCGCATCCCGAAGAACGACCGGTAGACGAACAGGAAGGAGACGAGGAAGAACGCGCCCGCCAGAATCTGCGTCAGTTGCGGATTCTTTGCTGTCAGTGTGACTGCCAACTCTACAGCCAGCAGTCCGAACAGCGTGGTGAATTTGATGACCGGGTTGAGCGCCACCGAAGACGTGTCCTTGAAGGGATCGCCCACGGTATCGCCTATCACCGTCGCATCGTGCAGCGGAGTACCTTTCTGCTTCAGCTCCACTTCGACGATTTTCTTGGCATTGTCCCAGGCGCCGCCGGCGTTCGCCATAAAGATCGCCTGATACAGTCCCGAAATCGCGATGGAAATCAGGTAGCCGATAAAGAAGAACGGCTCCACGAACGCGAACGCCAGCGTGGCGAAGAACACCGCGAAGAAGATGTTCCACATGCCCTTCTGCGCGTACACCGTGCAGATTTCCACCACCTTTTTGCTATCGGCGATGGAAGCCTTTTCTACGCCTTCGAGTTTAATGTTTGCCTTGATGAACTCAACCGCCCGGTAAGCGCCGGTGGTCACCGCTTGCGTGGAAGCACCCGTGAACCAGTAAATCATCGCTCCGCCCGTAATCAGGCCGAGCATGAAGGGCGCATGCAGCAGCGAGAGCTTGTCCACGTTGGTGGTGATTCCGTTGGTCAGCGCCATGATGATCGAAAAGATCATCGTTGTGGCGCCCACCACGGCCGTTCCGATCAGCACGGGTTTTGCCGTAGCTTTGAACGTGTTCCCGGCGCCATCGTTCTCTTCCAACAGGTCCTTGGCGCGATGGAAGTTGACGTCGATATTGAAGTCGCGCTTTAATTCCTGCTCGATATTTGGAACCTGCTCAATCAGCGAAAGTTCATACACCGATTGTGCGTTGTCCGTGACGGGTCCGTAGGAGTCGACGGCGATCGTCACTGGCCCCATTCCCAGGAATCCGAAGGCCACGAGTCCAAATGCAAACACCGGCGCAGCGATCATCACCTGCCCCAGGCCCTGCGAGCTGAAGATGTAACCGATGCTCATCAGTCCCACCATGGTCAGCCCCAGGTAGTAGCCCGAGAAATTGCCGGCCACGAAGCCGGACAAAATTCCCAGCGACGCGCCGCCTTCTCTCGCGGAAGCTACTACTTCGCGCACGTGCCGCGATTCAACCGAGGTGAACACTTTCACCAGTTCCGGAATCACCGCTCCCGCTAGCGTTCCGCAGGAGATGATCGTCGACAGCTTCCACCACTGCGTGGGGTCGCCGCCGAGATCCGGAATCATGAAGTAGGAAATCAGATAGGTCACCCCGATCGAAATCACCGAGGTGAGCCATACCAGGGTCGTCAGCGGTGTCTCGAAGTTCATCTCGTCCGCGTGGCCATACTTGGCCTTGGCGATGGCGCCATTGATGAAGTAAGCGGCCGCGGCGGAAACCAGCATGGCGATACGCATAACGAAGATCCACACCAGCAACTGCACCTGCACGGTCGGGCTCTTCACGCCCAGCAGGATGAAAGTGATCAACGCCACGCCGGTAACGCCGTAGGTTTCAAATCCATCCGCGCTCGGTCCGACCGAGTCGCCCGCGTTGTCGCCGGTGCAGTCCGCGATCACGCCGGGGTTGCGCGCGTCGTCTTCCTTAATCTTGAACACGATCTTCATCAAGTCCGAACCAATATCCGCGATCTTGGTGAAGATGCCGCCCGCAATGCGCAGCGCCGCCGCACCCAGCGATTCGCCGATGGCGAAGCCGATGAAGCAGGGGCCGGCGTAATCGGCCGGCACGAACAACAAAATCACCAACATCATCAGCAGTTCCACGCTGATCAGCATCATGCCGATGCTCATGCCCGCCCGCAGCGGGATCTCATAGATCGGATACGGCTTGCCGCGCAGGCCGGCAAAAGCCGTGCGCGAATTGGCGAATGTATTCACGCGAATGCCGAACCATGCCACGCCATAGCTTCCCGCGATGCCCAGCACGCTGAAGCCGAGGATGATGATCACGCGCGATACTTCATATTTCAGCAACACGCCGAAATACAACACGATCACTGCCGCGATAAACGCCCATAGCAGCATCAGGAACTTGCCCTGCGTTATCAGGTACGTTTTGCAGGTCTCGTAAATCAGCTCGGATATTTCCCGCATGGACCGGTGGACCGGCAAATTCTTGAGTCCCACATAAATCACCATTCCAAAAGCCAGCCCCAGCACGCAGAACAGCAGTCCGAACGTCAGCAACTTGTGGCCATTCATGCCGAAAAATTGCACCGTCGACAGATCCGGCAGTTTCAGGTTGGCTTCTCCACCTGCACTCTCTTGCGCTTGTGCCGACGCTGCCCCGAGCAGCGTCCCGAGCACCATTGCGGCACTGGCCGCAATCGCTTTCCATGTAAGGCTAAGGGGATTGCCCTTAACCACGACACGATCTTGCATTAGTTTCCTCCACCCTTTTTTTTGTGCGTATTGAACATCGTTGGCTCCTTCAAAAATACGTATCGGCAAATCACTTCAAATCAGATATTGGTCTCGAACGGGCAGGTACGCCGCGCACAGTTGTGCCCGCTTTTGGTTAGCGACTGCCACACTCCAACGCGCGGCTCGCGTGCTAACACCGGTAAACTGCGGGAAAATGAATTTCTCCTTCGGACTTAGGCTCCCTGAGCAGGAGCCAACTCATGCGGAAACACACACGCTCCAAGACGCTTATTTTTAACAGGTCTTTGCGGTTTCGTCAACAAAAGACACGTGTTACAGCCGTTCTGGTACTTTCTGCCCGGTATCTCTGTGTCTTCAGAGGGATTGCGCGAGCGCGAGCTCTTGACAGGTGCCTTGTCAAACCCTAGTTTAGGCGAGCGCTGCCCCTGCTGTTGAACCCAAGCGCGAAAGTATCATCCCAGGAGAATTGCCAAATTGAATCCCGAAGACGTAGGGAAAATTTTCGAACAGGTTGGCGCGATTCGCAGCGGCCACTTTGAGCTTACCAGCGGACTCCATAGCGGCACCTACATCCAATGCGCCATGGTCCTGCAGTATCCGAATCATGCCGAAACGTTGGGCCGCGCTCTCGCCGAAAAATTGAAGGACATGCAAATCTCTTGCGTCGTCGCACCGGCCATGGGAGGCATCACCATCGGCTACGAAGTAGCCCGCGCACTCCGCGTCCGCTCGCTTTGGGTTGAACGCGACAAGTCCGGACAAATGGCTCTTCGCCGCGGGTGGGAAATCAAGCCCGGTGAGCGCGTTCTGGTGATCGAAGATGTCTGGACCACCGGCAGCTCGACGCGCGAAACGATCGGCGTGGTTCAACAGGAAGGCGGTCTTATAGTCGCCGCCGGCGCGCTGATCGACCGTACTAACGGCCGCCTCGATCTCAACGTTCCCGCGCATGCACTCCTGTCGCTGCAAGTGCCCACCTACGATCCTGCCGATTGCCCGCTCTGCCGCTCTGGCAGTTCCGCGCACAAACCCGGCTCCCGCATGACCCGCGCCCGCTCCACCTGAGTTTTTCTTCTGTCATCCCGAGCGAGCGAATCAGCGACGTTCTTAGGTCGCTGAGAGCGACGAGGGATCTTTCGTCGTGTACCAATTTCGGCCGGCTCTTCGCCACGAAGGACCACCACCACATGCCCGCCGCTACGCCTCCGTGCGATAATGCGCCTGCTGGCGCAATGAAAAACATCAAACTCACCATCGCCTATGACGGAGCCCAATTCCACGGTTGGCAATTCCAGCCCGGCGTCGCCACCATTCAGGGCGCCATCAACGACGCCGCCCGCAAGATTACTCAGGAAAAAATCGTTGCCCATGGCGCCAGCCGCACCGATGCCGGTGTCCACGCGCTCGGCCAGGTGGCACACTTTAAAACCCGCTCGCCTCTTTCCGCTCTCGAAATTCAGCGCGCTCTGAACGCGCTTCTGCCGCCTGCTATTCGCATCGTTGCCGCCGAAGAAGTCGGCCACGATTTCCACTCGCGCTGGCAATCGCAGGGTAAAACATATCGCTATCGTCTCTACTGCGGCCGTGTCTTGCCTCCTTTCGAATACCGCCGCGTTCTTCACTATCCCTGGCCCCTCGACGAAAACGCCATGGCTGCCGCCGCGCGACTTTTTGAAGGCGAACACGACTTCACTTCCTTCGCCGCGTCTTCGGGATCGGAGGAAGACGATAAAGATCGCATCATGCAGCGCGTGATCTATTCCTCGGAAATCGTTCGCGACGCGTCCGGCGAAGAATTGATTTACACCGTGCGCGGACAATCTTTCCTGCGTTACATGGTCCGCAAAATTGTCGGTACGTTGATTGAAATAGGCCGGGGCAGGCTTGCTGTGGACGACATTCCGGGGTTGTTTGAGCTGCGCGACCGTTCGCGCTCCGGCCCCACCGTACCGCCAGAAGGTTTGTATCTTGTCGCGCTTGAGTATCCGGATCCTACCGACTCACTCGCGTCACTTTCTTCGCGTCGCACAAGTGCCGTCTAGTGCCGTACTGTGAGCTATTCAATTGTGCGGCTGTCATCCCGAAGCGAGCGGTTTCCAGCGAGTCGAGGGATCTCTCTTCGTGTGCAGATTTCGCCCGGCACATGCAGCTAAAGCTTCGTGGCCTTGATGTTGCCTCGTCGCGAAGCAGGTCATTCGCGTCCGAAGAGCTACGCCGCCCGGTGGAATGGAAACGTCGGCCGACGCGGAGCCGTCTCCTTCATTCTCCGCAGGCGAGCCAGCACTCCAGTCGGAGCAAGGCCTGCGCCGCGGCACACTCTCGCAAAATCCTCGGGACAACCGAAGAAGAACCGGTCGGCCTCCTCACGATGCCGCGAGTTGTTTGAGCTCCAGTCTTCCAGTGCCTGCAATAGCACCGCGGCCCACAGCCGCTTCTCGGAAAATTCCTCCGCCTGACTTTCTTTCGCGTTGTTTGCTGCTTCCTGATAAATGTTCATATTGATCGCCCTCACCAGTAAGCAACGCATCCGGCGTGCCAATTGCCGTTCCGGTGCGGGAAAAGCGCGAAAGCCGCAGGGTTGCATCTCACACAAACCAGAAGTAATAGCTGTGTACTGCGCGACAAATCAAAACAGGCGGGAAACTGCCGCGTATTGCAGTGTTCCAGTATGAAGCGCGTGCTCGCGAATGGAACGCCTGCGCAAATACGCTCAGTTGGCTGGGCCGAACGATGCTGCCAGCCGCAGCGGCCGCAGCATCGACCGCTTTTTCTCTTGGTGCGCTTGCATGCGCTTCAGAATATCCGCGAGAACGCGCACGGCGATCACCGCGTAAGGTCCCTTGTTGAGCATCACGCATTCGGCGCGTTCTCCCATGGCCGCGTCGGTTACCTCCGAACGCGACGGGATGCCCTTCTTCGCCAGATTCTCCAGCACCTGTGTGGCCCAGATCACCGGCACGTGCGCCGCTTCGCAAATCCACAACATTTCTTCCTGCACTTCCGCCAGTCGCTCGTACCCGCATTCCACTGCCAAGTCGCCTCGCGCGATCATAACTCCCACCGAACGCGCGTGCATCGCCGCCAGGATCAGTTTCGGCAGATTGTCGAAGCCTTTACGCGTCTCAATTTTCAATATCAAGCCAAGATGCTGTCCTTTGAGCTGTTCCAGATGTTCCCGAAGCTGGCAAACATCTGCTTCTGTGCGCACGAACGAATACCCGATCAAGTCCGCATGCTCCACGATGAACGGCAGCGCGGCAATGTCCTCGTCCGTGAGCGCCGGGATATCGATTTGTGTTTCCGGCAAGTTGATGCCTTTTTCCGCGCCCAGCTTTTCTCCCTTTTCACGGGCCTGCGTGATCTCCACCGACACGCACTCCGGGTCGACCGCACGAATCACGCCCCCAATTTTGCCGTCATCGAACCAGATCGGTTCGCCCGGTTTGGCATGATCGAGCATTTGCGGCAGCGTGACGGAAATTTGTGCGGGTGAAAGGAGCAGCCCCAATTTGCTATAAGCTGCTGGTTTGCCGGGCTCGTTGGCGCGTGTCAGCAGCAGTGTCTCGCCTTGCCTGAGCAGCAGGGTCTGCGCGATCGCCGGCAACTTGCCTGTGCGTGCCTTGGCCACAATCCGTGTCCGCCGCGCATTCGATGCCGCTCGGGCATTCCGTGTGAGTTCCACCTCGATGCCCGGCACAAAATAGATCGTCTGGCGCGCTTCGGCCCAAAAACCATGGTCATTCGCATGCGTGATTCGCAGCGAACGTCCTGCTTTCCGCGCGTCCCGAAATCGCAATGCATCTCCTGCCCGCATTTTGCCCAAAAAAGAAACAGGGAACTGCAGAGTTGCAGCGGCCTTGGCCGGTGCGCTTTCAGGCCGCCCCTCCGAGGTAATCCAGATTCTTGCCGCCGCCGTGACGCGCCCGTATACATCTCGCTGCGGCCGGCACTTCACCACCGCAGGTCCCGGTTCAATCGCGCCGGTACGCAGCTTCGGCCCGGCGATATCCATCAGCAGCCGGCAACTCCGTCCTGTTTCCTGGCGCGCGCGTTGCAAATTCTGAATCATGCCCAGCCAAACATCCGGACCGTCATGCGCGCAGTTAATGCGCATGCAATCCATGCCGCTGGCCATCAGGCCGCGCACCAACTCGTAATCGCTCGCGGCGTCGGTCGCCATGGTGACCATGATGCGCACCTTACGGCCCGGAGGTGCTGGACCGAACAGCGCCTCGGTGTTTTTCTCGATCAGCCCGGCGCCTTCCCCCATCAGCACTCCCGCTTCTCCGTCGCACAAGGCTGGAGGATCGTCTCCGAGCAGTTTGCTGAGAACATGCTGCACGCTCTGCAGCGTGTCGAGCACGTGACTTTCGCTGCGCCCCAGCGACGAAAGCCCCAGCCGCGCCAGTTGCGCCTGCATCGTGCGGATATCGTGCCGCCTCAGCGCCAAATAATGCGCCAGGTTTCTCGCGCTGCGCAGATGTGTTTCGCGAATTCCGTCGGTCCGCTTCAGTAGGCTCGACTCAACCTGCATCATGTCGCAGCAGATCTCAGTGATCTGCTGCGATAACTTCCTCAACTCGTCTTGGTTCTGTTCTTGCATGAAAGCACTCATAAGGAGCGGCGGTCCAACCTAACCCGTTCGCATTAACGGCAGATGAAAGCAGGCCAGCGGCTCTCAGCCGTGTCTGCTGTGATTCGAGTCACACTTGCTGTCGCGCGTCGGACTTTAAAACTGGAAGTGTGGCGGATCCCTTATTTCGACGAGCCATCGCCAGACGTTGGAGTGTACACCGCACATGAAATTCACTCAGTGCTTACTATTGTAAGTCCCGAGCATTTCAATGGCCCAATATTCGCGGCCGGATACGATGCGGTCATGTGCTCAACGCGTTGTGACGGATTATTAATCTCCTCCTACGCCAACTACCTGATACCACTCTGCTCTGGGCTCCTCTATCATTCCTATACGAGGGTGATTTCTCCTGAGCCGAACGCCTCCTGTCTACCCCTCGTTCAGGAGGACCCATGAAGTCCGTTCTGATTGCCGACGACCATTCTCACGTTCGGGTTGCTCTGCGAACTCTGTTCTCTTCCCAGGCGGAATTTTCCGTCTGTGGAGAAGCGCGAAACGGAGACGAAGCTGTGGCGAAAGCTACGGAGTTGCTTCCCGACCTGATCGTGCTCGATATGTCCATGCCGGTCTTAAACGGCCTGGAAGCCACGCAGATCCTGAGAAAAACAATGCCGGACGTTCCGATCATCCTCTTTACCGGCCATCGCACCAAGTTCTCCGACGCTTACGCCGCCGCGGCAGGTGTCACCGCTGTCGTGAGCAAAGAAGAGGACGTTCAGGTGCTCATCGGCAAAGCGCGGTATTTGCTCCAGGTGGCCTGAGCGCACCTGGAGGCTTCATCGAAATTTCTGGTTCGCGCTAGCAGACGCCGCTCGGCCTGATAGGTGAACCGGATTCTTGCGCGGGCAATGTTTGCGAGGCAGGCACGTTATAGGAGCTTGTGCCAGCCAATGTAGCCGCACACTGCGAGAGTAACTGCGTGCCAGGAATGGCCGGGGCCGGCAGGGAGGGAACATCCTGCTGCGGGGATTTGAAATTCAGGGCGCTGGTAAGATCGCCTACCGTGGCGCGCCGCCACGCGCTTAAGTTAGGCACTTCCGCCCCGAACCGTGTCTCCAGAAACCGCAAAACCGATGTGTGATCGAAAAGATCGGATGAGACAAATCCGCCCCGGCTGAATGGAGACACGATGAGCATCGGAACCCGAAATCCTAATCCGATCGGTCCGGAAATAGGCGGCGTGCCCACCACCGTTGGATCAGGAACCGCCAGCGCCGTCACATATTCGCCCGGTGTGCCGGGCGGCGCAGTCACAGGCGGCACATGGTCGAAGAATCCGCCATTCTCATCGTAGCTGACAAACAAAACCGTCTTGGCCCACACGGATGGATTGGCCGTCAAAGCCGCTACGATGGCCGCCAGCACCGCTTCGCCGAAGACGGACGGCGACGGGGGATGGTCGGAGGTAACCTCGGAGGGAATAATCCATGACACTTGCGGCAGATTGCCTGTCGCTACGTCCGACAGAAAATCGATCGGAAACTGCGGCCCGAACGCGTTCTGATACAGCGTCGAAGTCGGATCCTGAAAATTCTTGAAATAGGGCAGCACGTTATCCGAGAGCAATCCGTTCAGCAGGCTCGCCTCCGGAGAGTTGTAAATTTTCCAGCTGATATTCCGAGCCTGCAGCTGCTCGGGCATGGTGGTATAGGTCAGTTTTCCGGTCATAGCTGCCCGGTTCGTCACTAGCGATTGCAGCAAGGGCCCGCCGTTTGTCCCGTCCGGATCAACCGACGCCGCCATCGTATACAAACGATTCGGATCGGTGGGCCCCATCACCGAACAAAAATAGTTGTCGCAGATGGTGAATGCGTCGGCCACACCGTAGTAAAAAGGCAAGTCCGCGCGCGTGTAGTAGCCCATGGTCAGCAGCGCGTCGTTCGCATTGATCGGCAATCGCGAAGTTACAAAGCCGTCCATCGCTCCGTTATCCCAGCTCTGGTGTTGCGGAACCCAGTCGTGGGTCATGTCATGTGTGCACGCCGCATTCACCGAGGCATCCAGATGGAACGGCAGCAATTTGCCGATGGGCGAATTCGTGGTGTTCGATGGATCGGGCTGCTGGTACGCCGCGCTCGGGTCGCCGAAGCCCCGCACCCCGCGGTAGCTTCCAAAGTAGTGATCGAAGGAACGGTTTTCCTGGATGAGGATTACGACGTGCTCGATATCGGTGAGTTGTGAACAGGCTGCTGCCGATCCAGATCCTGACGAGGTCCCCGCGCTTGGGCCGGAACTGGCCGGCGAAGCTTTCCCGCAGCCATAGAGAAACTCGTCGGCGAGCCCGGCCCCAGCCGCTGTAACGCCGAGTCGAAGCAGTTCTCTTCGCGTCAGTCGTTTACCAGGCACGAGAAACTCGACCTGGTTTGAATAATTCGTGGCTAGATGAAATGCGCCGCTGCATCGGAAACTCCGGGCTCAGTGGCTGTCCGGGTCAGTCTTATCTTTCACCTTGCGCGCGCCGTCTTCCGTTTTTGCGGCCGCTTTGTGAGTGCCCTTTTTCACTTCGTGTTTCGTTTTTTTCGCAGTCGTTTTCGTCGCACGGCCGGTGTCTTTGGCTGCTCCCTTGGTCTCATGGCCGGCGTCCTTCATGTCCTGCTTTGCCGATTCCTGCGATCTGGCGATCGAAGGTCCCACCAATGCCATCGCGCCGAGCAGCGCGAGTCCGACGAGTCGTTTCAGCATTTTGTGCATTTCCCCTGGACACACACTAGTCGCGGGCGATCGAGACGAAAATCCCAAGAACGAGTTATGAGATTCAATTAATGTCTGTAGGTACTTGCATGTACGCGCGAGATGCGCGATACACGCTGGGCTGTTGCGCTACAGCATTTCTTGTATTGGCTTTTGCGAACTACCCAACAGCGGGTGTCTATTGACCCGATCGTTCCGCGCTCCTAAGGTGGGCTTGTTGGAGAGCAAAGAAGACCATAAATGCCACCGGGAAAAGGGCCGGAATTTAACCTGTCCGGCCCTTTTCATTTCCCCCCAAATAAATTTGGGCGCTTAGGATTTCGCCGTTCGGCGCACGCTGTCCGGAACCGCGAGTGCTTGATTCGCGCTATCGAGGAATTCCACGGTGGTGAACACCAGTTCCGTATCGCCGATGTTTTCGAGGTCGTGAATCTTGTATTCGCCCCGCTTGTAATACTCGTGGCGCGTTTCGCCGGCCAGATACGTTTTCTCGATGGTCGTGCCATCGTGCATGTGCTGGCGCCCGCGTCCGGTGGTCACCGCCATCCAAAAGTAATCGAGCACGTGCCGGTGAAAGGGAATTCGAGCGCCGGGCGCCAGGTGCAGCGTCCACACGCGCACTCGATCGCTTTCCGAAACAAGTTCTGAGCCCACACAGCCGTTGTATTGATTACGCTCGAATTCCGCCGCAATTTCCGCGCTCCACGGCAGTCGTTGCACGCTATCGGCGTACTTGTCCGCCGTCGTCAAACTCATGGCGTCCTCCACTGCTCACAGCATATTATGACGGACGGCCCCGATCTACTTCGTCTCGAATCGGCGCGCCATTCGCGATCATGTCATTTGGAAATTCGCAACGCGCTGTCGTTATCGGCGGCTCTATGGCTGGACTTTTCTCCGCGCTGCTCTTGCGCCCCCTCGGATGGACCGTCGATGTGTACGAGCGCTTCAGTGTGGAGCTTTCCGGGCGCGGCGCGGGCATCGTCACGCACGCCGAGCTTTGCGCTGCGCTGCAAGCGTGCGGGCTCGATCCCACCAAGGATCTTGGCGTCGCCGTCAGCGGACGCAAAACTCTCGACGCGTTCGGCAAGCTCATCGCCACGTTCGCGTGCCCGCAGGTGGTTACTTCCTGGGACCGCGTCTTTCGCATGTTGCGCGATGCGTTTCCCGCCGATCGCTACCATCTCGGCAGGGAACTGCAGAGGATCGAGGCGCGAGCCGATTCCGTCTCTGTCTATTTCGCTGACGGTTCCCGCACCGAAGCCGACGTGCTTATCGGCGCAGACGGTTTCCGCTCCTCCGTTCGCGCGCACACTCTTCCTGAAGTGCAGCCGGAATACGCGGGCTACATCGCGTGGCGCGGACTCGTCGACGAGGCTGCGTTCTCGCCCGAAACGCGCTGCGAACTCTTCGATGTGCTCACGTTCTGCCTACCGCCGCGCGAGCAGTTTCTTGGCTATCCTGTCGCAGGCCCAGGCAACGATCTTCGGGAAGGCCATCGCCGCTACAATTTCATCTGGTATCGGCCCGCTACCGACGACCAATTCCGCGATCTTCTTACCGACGAAACGGGCCACACGCACTCGCTTTCCATCCCGCCCGCGCTGGTTCGCCGCGACATTGTGGAAAGCTTGCGCGGTGCCGCCCGCAAACTGCTCGCGCCACAGCTTCAGCGCGCCATAGAGCTGACGCCGCAGCCGTTCCTGCAGCCCATCTACGATGTGGAATCTCCGCGCATGGCCATCGGGCGCATTGCCCTCGTCGGCGACGCTGCTTTCGTCGGCCGGCCGCACGTTGCCGCGGGGGTCACCAAAGCCGCCGAGGACGCCCTGGCCCTGGCCACCGCTTTGCGGCACATAGCGGATGTTCCCGCGGCATTGCAATCATTCGAGCGCGCCCGGATCGAAGTCGATCGCTCCATCGTCGATCGCGGACGCGAACTCGGCCTTTATTTCCGTCCCGAATGGCTCAACGCGGAAGATTTAGGCCGCGCCGCTCGGCACCACACGCCCGATAGCGTAATGGCTGAAATCGCCATCCTCGATTTTCTGCGCACTCCCGCGCACAACGCCTCCCCACGCGAGAATTGATCCCGCCCCGCCCCGGGTGTAGATTACGTCTCAACGTTGCGGCCACGCGCCGCCGAAAAGCTCTCGCGAGCGGCGCATTCGGAACTCAGGAGGCACACATGGGCGCTCCCAAAAAGAATCGCAGACGTTTCCTCAAGGACGCAGCTCTCGCCGGACTCGCCGCCGCAGCCGTGCCCGCTGCCGCAACATCCGCGCCTGCTGGGCAAATATCATCAGCGGGCGCCGAAAAGTCAGCGCCGTCCCTTGCGGACCTGCACGCCTACGGCGAGCGCTCCCATTTCGAAACCGCTGTCCGCAGCGGCACCATGGGCGACATGTATCCTCAGCCGAACGGCCTCGCTCCCGGCGCTCGCCGCGATTTCGGCCTGCGCGCGCCGCTGCAGGAAACCATCGGCTTCATCACGCCCGCATCGCTGCATTACGTTATCTCGCATGCGCACGAACCGCCGGACATCGATCCGCGCGAGCATCGCCTGATGGTTCACGGCATGGTCGATCGTCCGCTTATCTTCACCATGGACGAGTTGCGCCGCCTGCCTTCGGTTTCGCGCGTCCATTTCGTCGAATGCAATGCAGATAGCGCCCCCGCCGGCCCCGGCGGCGCCGCGCGGATTGCGGCCAACGCCACCGTGCAGGACACGCACGGCCTCACCAGTTGCAGCGTGTGGACCGGCGTGCCGCTCTCGCTGCTGCTCGATCAGGCCGGCGTGAAAAAGGGCGCTATCTGGATCATTGCCGAAGGCGCGGAAGAAAGTAAGCACGCGAAAAGCATTCCGCTCGAGAAGGCCATGGACGATTGCCTGGTGGCCTACGGCCAGAACGGCGAAGCGATTCGTCCGCAGCAGGGTTATCCGCTGCGTCTGCTCGTGCCCGGCTGGGAGGGAATCAACAATGTGAAGTGGCTGCGCCGCATCAAGCTGGTCGATGAACCTTACATGGGCATGATGGAAGCTACCAAGTATCCGAGTCTCCGGCTGGATGGAAAGGCGCGCTGGTTCCAGTTCGAGCTGGGCCCGCGCTCGGTAATCACGCGTCCCTCCGGCGGCCAAAAATTGGACGGCCCGGGATTCTACGAAATCACTGGCTTGGCCTGGTCAGGGCGCGGAACGATTCGCCGCGTGGAAGTTTCCACCGACGGTGGCCGCACCTGGAAAGACGCGAAGATCGATGGGCCGGCGTACTCCAAGGCACACACGCGCTTTGGTTTTCCATGGACCTGGAACGGCGAGGAAACCATCCTGCAGACGCGCTGCTCGGACGATCAAGGCGAAGTGCAGCCCTCGATGGCTGAGCTAGCCAAAATCTGGAATGTGGATGTCGATTTTTTCCGCACCACGTCGACCGTGGTCGGTCACTTCAATGTTATCCAGCCCTGGAAAGTGAATCGCGACGGGAGCGTCCAGAATGCGCTATTCAGCTGAATTTTTTGCATTTTGTTGTCGCCGTGAGCGAGTGCAGCGAGCGAAGGAGCTCTCTTCGTCGCCGCCCGAGCAATTCTTTTGTAGCGGCGGGCTTCAGCCCGCCATTCTTTCTCTTCGTTTTGTCGCGCTCTTCAAAAGGCGCGGAGACCTCTCAAATTTTGTTGTCGCCTCTCCTTTTACCTGTCATCCCGAGCGAAGTGAAGCCGCGCCTGTAGCGCGGCGAAGCGAAGTCGAGGGATCTGCTTTTGCATTTCGTTTTATCCTCTTCTTCGCGCTGGCGGTCTTCGTGATTTGCGCTTGCATCCCCGCCTTTGCCCAAAGCCCCGACTACAAAAACATCGGCCGCGCTCCCACAGACGCCGAAGTGAAAGCCTGGAACATTGACGCCAGCCCGGACGGCAAGGGCCTTCCCGCCGGCAGCGGCACCGCCAAGGACGGCGCGAAAATCTTCGCCGAGAAATGCGCCCCCTGCCATACGCCATCCGCGGAAGGCGGCAAGCTCGGCCCTGCGCTCGTCGGCGGAACAGGCACGCTCAAGTCGCTCCATCCGGTTGAGACCGTGGGCAGCTACTGGCCGTTTCCCACCACCATATGGGATTACATCCATCGGGCCATGCCGCGCGGGCAAGGAGGGTCGCTTGAGCCGGACGAAGTATATTCGCTCACCGCGTTTCTCCTCTATCGCAACGGTATCGTGAAGGAAGACGATGTGCTCGACGCCAAATCGCTACCCAAAATTCAAATGCCCAATCGCAACAACTTCGTCCCCGAAAATCTGAACGACATCTGGGAGCATAACAAGCGCGCCTGTCACACGGGCACCTGCCCTTAAACAATTTGAAACTACTGCCCACAACGCTGGTTGGCTCGTATCCTCAGCCGGACTGGCTGATCGACCGCGAACAGCTTGCGGGGCACCCGCCGCCGCGCGTGCGCTCGCAGGAACTCTGGCGCATTGCACCCGAATTCCTTGAGCAGGCTCAGGACGATGCCACCCTCCTCGCCATCCGCGAGCAAGAAGAGGCGGGGCTCGACATTGTGACCGATGGCGAAATTCGCCGCGAAAGTTATTCGAACCGGTTCGCCACGGCACTCGAAGGAATCGACCTGGAGAATCCAGCGATGGTGCCCGGGCGCAGCGGACGGCTGAACGCCGTTCCGCGGATTGTAGGGCGCATCCGGCGAAAGCACCCGGTGGAACTGCGCGACGCGCAGTTTTTGCGCGCGCACACCAACCGCAAGATTAAGATCACCGTGCCCGGTCCCTTCACCATGACGCAGCAGGCGCACAACGAGTTCTATCCGAACGAGGAAGCGGCGGCGCTCGATTACGCGGCCGCAGTGAACGAAGAAATCAAGGATTTGTTTGCAGCGGGCGCTGACGTGGTGCAAATTGACGAGCCATACATGCAGGCGCAGCCGGAGAAGGCGCGCGCCTATGGAGTGAAGGCGCTCAATCGCGCGCTGGAGGGAGTGAAAGGCACCACAGCGGTGCACATCTGCTTCGGCTATGCGGCCATGGTCGCGGGCAAACCTTCGAGTTACGCCTTTCTGCCGGAACTGGCGGGATGCAGCGCGCAGCAAATCTCGGTGGAAACAGCGCAGCCATCGCTCGATTGTTCGGTCCTCGCAAGGTTATCCGGGAAGACCATCGTCCTCGGCGTTCTCGATCTTTCATCGAATCAGATTGAGACGCCGCAACTCGTTGCCGATCGTATTCGCCGGGCACTCCCGTTCGTGCCCGCGGAGCGAGTGATACTCGCGCCCGACTGTGGTATGAAATACCTGCCGCGCGAGGTAGCCTTCGGGAAGCTCGAATCGATGGTGGAGGCGGCGAAGCTGATACGAGCGGAAATTCAAGCCGGCGCGGCCATGCGCCCTTGACCTGCGCTATGATTTAAGCACCTCGCAAAACTCGAAATCCCGATAAGGGGAAGACAACGATGCGTACCCTCGACGAAAACACAATAACCGATGCAGTCCTGGAACAGATTTCCCGAACGCCGGATCCGCGCTTCAAGCAGATCATGGAAGCGGCCGTGCGCCACCTGCACGCCTTCGCACGTGAGGTGAATCTCACGCCGCAGGAATGGCTCGAAGGCATCCGCTTTTTCACCGAGGTCGGGCAGAAATGCACGCCCTACCGGCAGGAATTTATCCTGCTGTCGGACACGCTGGGCTTGAGCGCCCTGGTCGGCCTGATGAGCGACAAGAACACGCCAGATATTCACACCGATACCAGTTTGCTCGGCCCCTTCTATCGTCAAAACTCGCCGCATTTTAAGCTAGGCGATTCGATCGCAAAGAAGACGAAAGGGAAGGAAATCGTGCTTTGGGGGCAGATCCGCGACGCGAACGGTCCCGGGATTCCGAACGCATCCATCGAAGTGTGGCAGACGGACGAAGTGGGCGATTACGACATGCAGCGCCCCGACGTTCAGGTGGAAATGGATCTCCGCGGTACCCTGCAAGCCGATTCCGAGGGCCGCTACTATTTCCGCTCCGTGGTTCCGGCCGGCTATTCCATCCCCATGGATGGACCCGTGGGGGAAATGATTCGCGCGCAAAAACGCCACGGCTTGCGCCCCTCGCACATCCATTACCTGATCGGCGCACCCGGCCACAAAGAGCTGGTCACTGCGCTATACGTCCATGGCGACCCCAATATTGACTCCGACACGGTGTTCGGCGTGACCGATTCGCTGGTGGTGAAGGTGACCGATCCCGATCCCTCGTCGCCGTTCCCCAAGCTGCCTGGAATCAAATATGACTTCACGCTGGCAGCCGCTGGGAAAGATGACGCTTCCGGACGCGTCGGGGCCGACCCTTCGCAGATCACTAAGAACATCGCCAGCGTCCACTGAGTGCGGCGGAAGCCCGCTTCTACCGGGAGCTGTTTAGCTTTTGAATCAGCATGAGCAACATTACAGAAATTTTGGAAGGTAACAGGAATTCGCGGTATCCTGTATCGCGGCAACAAATACAAAAGTAACCTCAATTTTTCGATCCAGGCTGAAAGGAACATCCGTGAGCGGCTTGAAAGAGTTGACCAATAACTTTGGCGGCGAGTGGAAATCTTCAAAATCCAGCGAGTTCATGAATGTAGTCAATCCGGCCACCTCCGAAACACTCGCGCGCGTTCCGCTTGGCAGCAAAGAAGATGTGGATGCCGTGGTGCGCGCTGCTGCCGCAGCGTATCCCGGCTGGCGCCGTACTCCACCCGAGGACCGCATCCAGTATCTCTTCAAGCTGAAGCAGCTTTTGGAAGACCATATCGAAGAAATCGCGCGCATCTGCACGACGGAGAACGGGAAGACGATCGCAGAATCGCGCGCCGAGATTCGCCGCGCCATCGAAAACGTGGAAGTCGCCTGCGGGATTCCGACACTGATGCAGGGCTACAACCTGGAAGACGTCGCGAGCGGCATCGACGAGATGATGATCCGCCAGCCGCTGGGTGTTACCGCGGCCATTGTGCCGTTCAACTTCCCGGTCATGATTCCGTTCTGGTTTTTGCCCTACGCCATTGCCTGCGGCAACACCTTCATCCTGAAACCGTCCGAGCGCGTCCCACTCACTTCGCAGCGCGTTTTTGAGTTGATGGAATCGTTGAAACTGCCCGCGGGCGTTGTGAACATGGTTCACGGCGGGAAGCCGGTGGTGGATGCGCTGCTGGCGCACCCGGAAGTGCGAGCAATCAGCTTCGTCGGCTCCACGCCGGTGGCGAAATACATCTATGCGCAAGGCGCGGCGCACGGAAAGCGAGTGCAATGCCAGGGCGGCGCGAAAAATCACGTGCTGGTGCTGGACGACGCCGATCTCGATACTTCCACACGCATCATCAGCGACAGCGCCTTTGGATGCGCGGGCCAGCGCTGCCTGGCTGTTTCGGTCGCGGTCGTAGTGGGCGACGCGCAGAAAAGCTTTAAGGACTCGATTGTCGGCGCGGCCAACGCCATCAAGGTCGGAGATGGACTCGACGAGTCAGTGACCATGGGTCCGGTGATCACCAAGGAGAGCAAATCGCGCATCGAGAGCCTGATCGCCAAGGGTGCAAGCGACGGCGCAAAGGTGCTGCTCGACGGCCGCTCGGGAAATGGCTCCAGCAATGGCGGAAATTTCCTGAAGCCCACCATCCTCGATAACGTTCCGGGAAACAGCTCGCTCTCCGATACGGAAATTTTTGGTCCGGTACTCAGCCTCGTGCCGGCAAAAACTCTCGATGAAGGCATCGAAATCCTTTCGCGCAGTCCTTACGGCAACATGGCGTCGATTTTCACCAGCAGCGGCGCGGCGGCGCGAAAGTTCCGATACGAGGTGCCAGCGGGGAATGTGGGCATCAACATTGGCGTTGCTGCGCCCATGGCGTACTTTCCCTTCAGCGGCTGGCGCGATAGTTTTCTGGGTGTGCTGCACGGGCAGGGACGCGACGCCATCGAGTTCTACACCGACAAGAAAATCGTGGTGGAGCGCTGGCCGAAGGCGTGGTCGAGAAAATTTTAAAGGAATTGGCTAGTGGCGAGTGACTAGCGCGAGAGCCCGAATTGTTCCCTGGCCGCGAGCCGCTCGTGATCGGCTTGCGGAAAAACAAATCCGAAGAGAGATCCCTCGTTGCGAAGAAAAGCGCTTCGCTCGCTCGGGATGACAAGGTGGCGGCTTTACTCATGGTTCGCTCGTGTGAGAGGTATCTCAGCAAGACCTTGCTGTAATTTCGCGAAGCAATCAAGTCGTCCGCCGGGAAATCAGAATTTCCAGCAGCAACCCCCAAAATTCCGCTAGTATTTCTGCCATCTAACTCGAAATAAACAATCCACCCAAGGAGTTCTTCCTTGCCGAAGACGACTGGAGGGAAGTACGTCGCGGAATTCCTGCAAGCATATGGCGTCACCGCAATCTTTTTTGTGCCCACGGTTTTAAGCAAAGCCCTCGCCAGCATGGACGACATGCGCATCAAGCGCGTGCTGACCCACGGCGAGAAAGCGGCCGCGTACATGGCTGATGGCTACGCGCGCGCGACAGGCAGGCCGGGAATTTGCGCGGCGCAGGCGATTGGCTCCGCGAATCTGGCGGCGGGGCTGCGCGATCCATTCATGGCGCATAGCCCGGTGATCGCCCTGACGGGCGGGCGACTGCCGCACCAAAAACACAAGTTCAACTATCAGGAGATTGACGATTACCCGCTGTTCAATCAAGTCACCAAAGCCAATTTTCAGGTAGATGCTGCCAGCCGACTGCCCGATCTGCTGCGACAAGCATTTCGCGAGGCCACATCCGGCACGCCGGGTCCGGTGAATCTACAGCTTGCGGGGAAGGAAGCGGACATTGAGCGTGAGACGATCGACGCCGAGACGACTGTTGAAAAATCGCACACCACTGTTCCTTCTTACCGGCCTAGCCCGGAGCCGGAATTGGTGCGGCAGGCGCTCGATCATTTGAAAAAAGCGCAGCGGCCGGTGATGGTCGTTGGTGGCGGAGCAAAGTGGTCCGGAGCGCGACAAGAAGTCTTGAAAGTTGCGGAAGATCTTTCGCTGCCAATGGCCACGACGCTGAACTCCTACGCGCTTGTGCCAGAGAATCACCCGCGGTATATCGGCGCTTTGGGAACGTATTCGCGTTCCTGCACGAACAAGATTTTGTCGCGTGCGGACTTAGTGTTGTACGTCGGCAGTCAAACGGGCGGGATGACCACGCATTTCTGGCGCGTGCCAAAAACCGGAACCGCTGTGATTCAGATCGGCATCGATGCGAGCGACCTCGGAAGAAATTATCCGAATGTGGTCTCACTTCAGGGCGACGCGAAGACGACGCTGCAAATGATGTCCGGGTCCGCTGGCGACAAGCCGCAGCGTTCTGCGTGGATCAGCGAAGTGCAAAAGGAAGTGAAGGAGTGGCGAGAAGAAGTGCGTCCAATGCGCGAGTGCGAATCGGCGCCCATGCGGCCGGAGCGCATCCTCAAGGAGCTTGGCGAGTGGCTGCCGGAAAACGCCATCGTGGTGTGCGACACCGGGCACGCGGGCATGTGGTCGTCACAGCAGCTTTGGGTGAGCAGCTCGCGATGGGATTTCATGCGCGCGGCGGGATCGCTGGGATGGGCGTTTCCGGCATCGATTGGTGCAAAGTGCGGTGCGCCGGCCCTTCCCGTGGTCTGCTTTACGGGCGATGGCGGCTTCTGGTATCACTTGCAGGAACTTGAGACGGCGGTGCGCTGCGGGATTCCAACGGTGACGGTCATCAACAACAACAATTCGCTCAATCAGGAGACGTCAATTTTCAAGGCGGCTTATGATGGGAATCCTTCGGCGAAGCAGAGCGAGATGTGGCACTTCTCGCAGGTGAACTTCGCGAAGATTGCCGAAGATTTCGGTGCGGTTGGCATTCGCGTGGAGAAGCCGTCGGAATTGCGTCCGGCGCTGGACCGCGCGCTCGCTTGCGGGAAGCCAGCGGTGATCGACGTAATCAGCGACATCAAGGCGCTGGCGCCGACGGCGTGGGAAGGGTGACGGCTGGCTGAACGGCGGTTTTGATGAGAGAGGCGGGGATATGAAGAAACACGTTGGAGTGATTGCCGCAATTGCGATGCTGCTTTTGGCTGCTGCCGCGCCACTTACTGCGCAAACCGAAAAGGAAAAGGCAGTTCGCGAAGTGCTGCGGCAGATGATCGACGCGGATTTGAAGGATGACGCCGCGGAGCTGGATCGCACGCTGGCACCGGATTATGTGATCGTGCGTGACAACGGAGTGGTGCGCAGCCGCGCGGAAACACTGGAAGGGATCAAGAGCCGCGCGACGAAGTTTACGGCGTTCGATTTGTCGGACGTGCAGGTGAGGCTGTATGGCGATACGGCGGTGGTGACGTTTCACGCAGACATTCACGGAAGCCGGGCGGGGAAAGACATGAGCGGCCAGTTTCGCGAGGTGCGCGTGTTTGTGAATCACGGGGGCCCGTGGAAAGCAGTGCTGGCGCAGCGAACGCGGATCGGAGAAAGCCGATGAAAGCACAAAGCGAAGAAAGATTCATCGTCGCGAAGAAAAGCGCGTTTTCCTTGTGCGTCCTAACCGGGCCCGCCTCGCTCGGGATGCCAGAGCACAGGGAGACGGGCACTCAATAGGGAGGGGAACCCGCAGGTTCCCCCTCCCAACCCCCACCCCAGGATTCCAGTCTCAGCGCTCGCGCGACAGAACCAGCCCACCCCGGAATCAAGGGAACTGTTGCTGATTCAGATGCATGGCGATTGCCAGAGACGTGGTGCCGAATCTCACGGCTCAACACGAACGTGCGGCTGGCATTAGCGGCACAACTCACTTCAGGCGGTAACGAAATGAAGATGTGGATATCCAGTTTTCAGAAATAAGCGCCGACGAATCTACGTTCTTCGGAAGATGTATTTTGGGGCAGCGGAGCGCGCGAAGGTAGCGGTTCATCCTATGCCGGATTCTGCACACGAAGCGAGATCCCTCCCCACGTTGAAAACCGCTCGGGTTCGGGATGACAACGCGAACCACAAGGCGACGGTTTGAGGGAGCGGCCTAACGGAGAGAAAAATTGCAAACAGAGACACCGGAAAAGCTCAAGAGCGATTCTTCGCTCGACTGAAGCGCTCCGAATGACCGCGCTAGGTGGAGGCGCGAGAATCTGGCACGCGGCTCAAGCAGGTCCGCCTGGGCGGTCCAGAAAGCGATCACTTCTCCAAATCAGCGTCATTGACGTTGTCTTCGCAGATGTGTTCCTCAATGTGCCAATCGGGACGCGCCTGAAAAGTCATCTCGCCAACGAGCGGCTTGGTATAGGCGACCGGATCGTCGACGGTGATGCCAACCTTTAGAGTATCCGTGCCGACACGATGGATGCGTTCGATGACGTGCATCTTGTCCGAATGCGGATGGCCGTCGCGGTCGATCCAGGTCTTGTCGTTCAGTCCCACAGTATCAACGACAAACGTGTCGCCTTCCCAGTGGCCGATGGAATCGCCCATCCAAGTAGACTCCAAATCCTTCGGGTGGCCGCGGCCGTCCGTATAGATACGGCGGACGAAATGGTCATACTCAAAGAGCTCCAGTACCATGCCGGGCAATTGCACGAATTGAATGGGGAATAGGTGCATGTAGATGCGCGGCACGCCGGGAGGATCGCATTTCAGCGTGGGATCGTTGCTGCCGAGAGCGACCTCGTGCGGGCCGTAGCCGGGCTTATTCTGCGCAAATTTCGCTTTAGCCCAATCGGTCATCAAGGGATCTACAGCTTTGGGATCCATGAAGCAGCAGCCCGCGTAGCTGCGCGCGGATTTGTCCGGATGGTGAGTCCAGATGCCGGTGATGTCAGGATTTTTAGTGAAGTGCAGTTCAATGGTTGACGGCGCGGCGGGCGACGCACCGGCCGATTCCTGTCCGGACGCCTGCTGAGAAATCGGACTGGCGAAAACAAATAGCAATAGGGTAGCCATTAATATTGCGGGCACGCTGGATCGCAAGAGAGAGCGGGATCGATTCACGGGCATCTCCTAGTAGTCGGTGCCATTGGGATCGAGATTGCGGCCGTCGGAAGTGGTGACGTTTTGCACGCGCATGCCGGGCGAACCGTCTTTCGATTGATTGCCAATCATGGTGATCTGGTCGCCTGGCTTCAATGTGTCCTTGTTCCAGCCGCGGCGCGTCAACATGTTTGGCGTCGTTAGTTCGCCGATCCAGTGCTGCACATTCCCTTTGTCGTCTTTCGCGTCCAGGTAAATTTCGGCGTGCGGATTGATGAAGGAAAACGACGTGACCACACCTTTCACAGTAACTTTCTTGCTGGTGTCGTAGGTAGCCACGCCATGGTGGCCCAGGGCCACGGCTGCGCTCGCGAGCAGGACCAGCGTGAACAAGACGAATCTTGCCGATCTATGTTCCATGTGGACTCCCTGCGACATTGTTCCGATTCGATTTGCGCTGATTCTATGCCGCCTGCGGTGCTTAGGCAATGGCGATGGCAGGGAGGAATAATACTTGCCTGGGGTAACGTTTTTCACGATGGAGCACGGCGCTTGACAAGCCGGGAGTGGGGTTGTACTAGTCAATGAGCCACTGTTATCGAACGAATTAATCAAGAACCCTGAAGCTGCGCGCGGAGACATCCGCATTGCGGCGCATCGTGGAGAGGAAACAACTATGAATCGAGGGACCCTGAAGTTGGGAGCGGCAGTGCTGATTACGGGAGCGCTGGCGCTGCTGATCGGAGTGCGCGTGGGGGCGCGTCCGGCTCCGGCGGCCGCTGCTGCTGCGGCAAAAGGTTCGTCGGCCATGCCACCGGCATCGATACCGACATTTTCGACGGAAGACTTGGGACGCCAAGCCATTTTCTACGTCGGCGGAGAATATGCCGGGCCACCGGGAAAAGAAGTGATGCACGGCGCGATGTATGTTGAAGTATGGGTACCGAAGCAGATTCGCCGGCCGTATCCGATTGTAATGTTCCACGGAAACGGGCAGACGGGAGCAGTGTGGCGGGAGACTCCTGACGGGCGCCCTGGATGGGCTTATTACCTGATTCACCAGGGATACGTGGTGTACATGGTGGACTACCCGGCTCGAGGCCGCTCGCCCTACGTGCCGAGCATGGATGGGCCGCTGAATATCCGCACGGCACAGGACTTGGAGCAGATCTGGACGGCGCCGGTCGAATCGGGCGGCGACTTTCCGCGGATGAAGCTTTACACGCAATGGCCCAGCAACGCACCGCACCCGGGGATGATGGGCGATCCGGTGTTCGATAACTTCATCAAAGGGCAGATGCAGTACATCGGTAAGCAGGACCAGCTTGCGGTTCCAGCGGGAGTGGCGTTGCTGGACAGAATCGGCAGCCCGGTGATTCTGCTTACACACTCGCAAGGCGGTGGGATCGGTTTCAATGTTGCGGACCAGCGGCCGAACCTGGTTGCGGGCATGGTGGCCATCGAGCCGGGCGGACCGCAGATCGGCAGCGTCGATTTGGCGAAGGTTACTTACACGAAGAAAAACCCGGATTCGTGGGGGCTGACGAATATAACGATGCATTACGATCCGCCGGTAAACAGCCCTTCGGATCTGCACGTGTATCTCGAGGACAAGTCCGAGCGGCCGGACGAAGTGCCGTGCTATATGCAGGAAGCGCCGGTGCGCAAGCTGGTGAGCTTCGAGAAATTCCACATACTCTCGATTTCGGCCGAGGGCACTTACCATCGCGTATACGACCATTGCATTCCCAAGTGGATCAACCAAGCTGGCGGGCACGATGAATTCATCCGGCTGGAGGATGTGGGCATTCACGGGAACATGCACGAGATGTTCCTCGACAAGAACAGCGACCAGGTGATTGCGTTCATCGATGACTGGCTGCGCAAAAACGTGAATTAATCCCGCGCGTTGGGCTGTTGGGCAGCGTTATCGATGCGCTGCCCAGCGGCAACTTCTTTTTATCCTGTGGATTGCAAAGCTTGGGCATGATTCGTATGCTTAAGCTTCCCGATGAAGATTGCGCTCGCGCAGTTCAACCCCACCGTAGGCGATTTCGAAGGTAATTCGGCACGCATTCTTGAGCTGGCGCGGCAGGCGCGGGCGGGAGGCGCGGAGTTGGCCGTCTTCTCCGAACTTTGCCTGTGCGGGTACCCACCGCAGGACCTGATCGAGCGCCCCGCTTTCATTCGACGCAACCACGATTACCTGGAGCGGCTTTGCCGGGGCATTGTGCTCCCTTCCATCATCGGCTATGTGGGCAAGGCGCACGAAGAACCGGGAAAGCGCGTAGCGAATCTGGCAGCGCTCATTGGCGATGGCAAAATTCTTTTCGAGCAGCAGAAGATGCTGCTGCCCACCTACGACGTATTCGACGAAACGCGTTACTTCCAGCCGGCGCTCACGCAGCATGCATTTCTACTCGACGGCGAGACGCTGGGCGTGACCATCTGCGAGGATATCTGGAACGATAAGACCTTTTGGACGCAGCGGCTGTATGCGCGCGATCCGGTAACGGAACTGGTTGGAAAGGGAAGCTCGATCATCCTGAATATTTCTTCGTCGCCCTACACCATCGACAAGCGCGCCATCCGGCAGGACATGCTGCGGGCCATGGCCAAGCGGCATCAGCTGCCGGTGGTATATGTGAATCAAGTGGGAGGAAACGACAGCCTGGTTTTCGACGGATCGAGCGTCGCGTTTCTTCCGGATGGAAACGTGGCGGCGCTGGCGAAATCCTTCGAAGAAGATCTGGTATTTTTCGATAGCGCAAGCGGGACGGGCGATGTTCGGCCGCAAATTAGCGATGAGATCGAAGCTGCCTACCAGGCCTTGGTTCTGGGGACGGGCGATTACGTGCGGAAATGCGGATTTCGCAAGGTGGTCATCGGTCTGAGCGGAGGTGTCGACTCGGCGCTGGTCGCGACTATTGCCGCGGATGCGCTGGGACCGGAGAACGTAACCGGCGTGAGCATGCCCGGCCCATTTTCTTCCGAAGGTAGCGTAAGCGATGCGAAATGCCTGTCGAAGAACCTCGGCATCAAGCTGCTGACGCTCCCGATTGGTGACACTTTTGAAAGCTATCGCAGGGCGCTTGCGGGCATTTTTGCCGGCATGTCTCCGGATGTGACCGAGGAAAATCTCCAGGCGCGTATTCGCGGCAATTTGCTGATGGCTTTTTCCAACAAGTTCGGCGCGCTGGTGCTCAGCACGGGAAACAAATCGGAGATGGCTGTGGGATATTGCACGCTCTATGGTGACATGGCTGGCGGCTTGGCGGTAATTTCCGACGTTCCCAAGACAATGGTTTATGAGCTGGCAAAATACGCGAATCGGTCGGCCCATCGCATTCCCGGCGCGATATTTACCAAGCCGCCTTCTGCCGAGCTTCGCCCGAATCAAACCGATCAGGACAGCCTGCCGCCCTATGACGTGCTCGACCGCATTTTGAAATCCTACGTAGAAGACTTGCACAGCCCGGAGGAGATCGCGCAGCACTACGATTTTGCGCTGGAGCTAGTTCAGTCCGTGGCGCGGCAGGTCGATCGCAATGAATACAAGCGCAAGCAAGCACCGCCGGGATTGAAGATAACTTCGAAAGCATTCAGCGTGGGCCGGCGCTTCCCGCTGGCGCAGAAGTTCTCCGTCTAAATTTCAAGGCCAACTGAGTTAGATTCCGGTCACTTCGCGGAAACGCCGCAGCCAGTTCGAGGACGCCATGACGTTTTCAATCCCCGGGCGAATCTCCTCGATCACTTTGCGGCGATAGAGTTCGGGGTCGGCGAGAATTCTGTCGATCGCGCAAGAATAGTCCTCCACGGATGCTGTTTGTTTCATCAACGCGAAATCGAGCGGCGGTGCACTGAGAAACAGGCGGCTGGCTCCGCCAGGAGACGTGATCACCGGTGTGCCACAGGCGAGGGCTTCAGCAACAACGTAGCCGAAAGGCTCGTAAACGGAAGGGAACACAGCAAAATCAGCGGCATTGTATAGCGCGGGAAGAAGGTCGTACGGCGCATTTTCGAACACGCGAATGTGGCCATCGGCGCGGAGTTCGGAAGGCGCGGCGCCTCGCAAAGCCATGATCCATTTCAGATTCGGGGCGCGACCAATCAGATTGCGAACGATCGCAAAGCCCTTCATTGGGTGGGTGCTGCCCACGAATAGACCGATCTTTTTATCTTCGCCAGGGTCTTCTTCGCCAAGGTCCAACTTCCTGAGCGCTTCGGACTTGTCCATGGGCGCAAAATGCACGGTGTTGAGCGGCAGCCATACGGTTTGGCCCTGGAAGCCGAAATATCTGGCAACTTCGTCCCGCGTCTGATCCGAATTGCACACGATACACTTGCCGCGGCCGCTCGATCGCTCCAGAACCATGGAATCCCACCACTTCAACTTGATGGCCCCGAGGCTTGAAATGGATGGCCGGATAGCTTGCGCCATGCCTCGGTACGTGCCGTGGTAAAAGTGAACTTTTTTGATCTCGGGACGCACCCTTGGAAGCCGCCAGCCATAAGGGCCGTTTGAAATGATAGCGGCCACATCATCGCCTATCGCAGCGGCTGCTCGCTTTCCCAAGTACCAGCTCAGCAGGAAATCACGCGAATAATGCTGCCAGTGCGCGCGGGGGTGTGCGATCCAAGATGGCGCGGTATTTTGTGAGTCAAACACCTCGACGGCAAAACCATCGGCGCGAAGTCCCTTGCTCAATTCCTGGACGACATGCTCGACTCCGCCCGGAGCTTCGGGAGGTTCGCCGGTAAGAATGATCACGCGCTGCAAGGTCAATTGTGTCGCACTCCACAAAATTCGGGTCACTGCAATGCAGGACACACATCTTGCGCAGGTTTGGCCGCACAGCCAAGAGATTTCGCAACGAGGGAAAGGAAACGGAGCTACAGATCAAGAATGCCAACCAGCAGGCTGGGATCGTCGGTTGGGCGCGAGGTAAACGCAAAGTGGTCGGCAAGCGAGCGCATGGCCATATTCTCCGGCAGAATGTTGGCGATGATGCGATCGAGCATCTCGGCGCGGCCCACTTCAATGACGCGGCGAAGAAGTTCGGTGCCGAGGCCCTGATTCTGGTGGGCGTCGCTGACGAGAACGGCCACTTCGCCTTCGCGCTCGTCGAATACTTTGGTAAGCCGCCCGACACCCAGTATCTCGTGCCGGCCGTTCTCTGGATGGCAAAAGTCGGCAACTAAGGCCATCTCCCGGTCGTAATCGATGAAGCATTTCTGGAACAGCCGCTCGTGGTCGACGCGGCTACTCAATTTTTCCAGGTGGAAATAACGCAGATAAACGGAGCGGTCAGAAACCGTCTCGTGAAACTTCACCATGACAGGTTCGTCTTCGGGGCGAATCGGGCGAATCAGCACCGGTGTGCCGTCCTTCATGGTCCAACGCCAAACGTATTGTGATGGGTACGGGCGTATCGCGGGGCGCGGGAGTTTCTCATCGGCCAAGAGGGCGGGATGGAGAATCACGCGGGCGTCAAGGGCCACCAGGCGCTCGGGAGAGGCGAGCAGCGGGTTGATATCGATTTCGCGGATGCGTGGCTGCTCGACGATCAGCTTGCTGAAGCGCACTAGGACAGCCTTGAGCTGGTCAATGTCGATGGCCGCGCGGCCGCGGACGCCTTGCAAAGCTTTGTATATGCGGGTCTGTTCCATCAATCGCTGAGCCAGAGTGGTGTTGAGCGGCGGCAGGGCTAGGCCGCGGTCGCGATAGACCTCCACAAGCTGGCCTCCGGAACCGAAAAGCATCACCGGCCCGAACTGTGGATCGACAGTGCTACCGAGAATCAACTCGTAGCCTTGCGCCTGCAGCATGGACTGAACGGTGACGCCAAGAAAAGCGTCGTCGCCAGCCTTGGCGCGCACGGACGATTCAATTTCAGCAAACGCGCGGCGCACGGATTCCTCGGTGGCCAGGTTAAGTTTTACGCCACCGACATCGGTCTTGTGCGTGACGGTTTCCGAATGCACCTTCAGCACCACGGGGAAGCCCATGGATCGAGCAATCAAGGATGCTTCCGCTGGCGAATGCGCCACCCGCGTTTCCAGGGTGGGAATTCCGTAATGCGTGAGAATTTGCTTGGACTCGACTTCGGTGAGGATGGTCCGGCCTTTGCGCAGCACTTTTTCGAGAATGGCGCGCGTGGCGGAGGCGGCCTCGTCGGTACCGGGCATTTCCTCGGTAAGGCTGGGAGTCTCATAGATTCCACGCAGATTGTAGGTATAGCGCCACATGTAACTGAAGGCCCGCGCCGCAGTGTCGGGATAGGAAAACGTGGGAATAGCGGCTTGATTGAGGATGTCGGTTCCTTGAGCGACCAATTTCCCGCCCATCCAACTGGCCAGCACTGGCTTTCCGAGACCCCGTGCGAATGGCTTCATGCCTTCGGCGACGCGAGTGGGATCGGTCATGCCTTGAGGCGCGAGAATAGCCAGCAAGCCATCGGTCTCGGGATCATCCAGCGCGATTTTGCAGGCACGAATGTAAGCATCGGCTTCGGCATCGCCCAGAATGTCGAGAGGATTACCGTGGCTCCAGTGCGGCGAGAGAAATTCGTTGAGGGAAGCGATGGTGTCTTGGGACAGATGCGCGAGTTCACACTTGTTGGCAATAAGCGAATCGGTGGCCAGCACGCCCGGGCCTCCGGCGTTTGTGAGAATGGTCAGCCGTGGACCGCGCGGGCGCGGCTGGCGGGCCAGAGTTTCCGCCATGTAGAAAAGGTCGCCAATGGTGTCAACGCGCAGTACGCCGCAGCGGCGCAGGGCTGCGTCGAACACTTCGTCACTGCCGGTGAGCGCGCCGGTATGGGAGCTGGCCGCTTTGGATGCTGCCTCCGAACGTCCCGCCTTGATCACGATGATGGGCTTGCGGAGAGCCACTTCGCGTGCGGCGGAAAGAAACGAGCGCGCGTCGCCCACCGATTCCACGTAGAGCAGAATGCTGTGCGTGTCGGGATCGCTGCCGAAATAATCGATCAGATCTCCCCAGCCAACGTCCAGCATCGAGCCCGTGGAGACCATAGCGCTGAATCCGACTTTCTCGATCAGGCTCCAGTCCAGAATGGCGGTCTCGAGCGCCCCGCTTTGGCTGAGAAAGGCGACGTTTCCTGGAAGAGCCATATCGTGCGCGAATGTGGCGTTTAATTCCGCCAAGGGATTCATGATTCCCAGGCAGTTGGGGCCGATCACACGCATTTGGGAGCCGCGATTCTGAGCCGTCCGGAGCTGCTCCTGAATCTGCAACTCGAGCTTGGCGCCCGCCTCGCCACGTTCTTTGAATCCAGCGGAAATGACCACGGCCGAGCGCACGCCCGCTTCCATGCATTCGCGAATTACCTGAGGCACGGTGGGCGCCGGAGTGATGATGATGGCGAGATCAATCTTTTCGGGAAGGGTGCCGATCGACTTGTAGCAGTGCAGACCGAGGATCTGGTCGTGCCTGGGATTGATGGCGTAAATGTTGCCCGGAAAATGGCCCTGCAGCAGATTGCGCAGGAGGGTAAATCCCACCGAACCTTCGCGCGGCGTTGCGCCAATCACCGCAACGGTGCTGGGAACAAACATGCATTCGAAAGTCGAGCGACGGCTCATGGCACTTCCTGGCCAGTTTCTGGAAGGGGAACTACATTCAAATCAATTCAGATTGAGGGGAAATTGTACCGTTAAGGGCGCGAACTGGGAACGAAATTCATTCAGGACTTCGTTTCGAGCCATTTGCACACGTTAACAGCAAGACTCGTTGCCACCTCGCTTCGCTGTCTTTAGCAAGTGCGCTTCACCTTCGCATTGGAAGCCCGGTTATCCGCGTACGGTTAGCACCGGGCATTCGGCGCCGGCGATAATCTTATGCGCTGTAGCCCAAGGAACATGGCCGACTCCGGGCATGACTTCCGCCGCCTTCACTCCGAGGACGATTAAATCCGCGCGGCGCGCTTTGGCCACGTTTAATATCTGTTGCGCGGGCTCGCCCACTTCAATGATGGTGTTCGGCTCGCACCAGAGTTCGGCCTCGGGCGAAATCAACGCGCGCATTCGTTCCATGCAACCGGCGGTGAGTACAGAGGGCTGTGCCACTTTGCCATTTTTCTGTGGCTCGATGACATGCACAATGTCAAGCAGCGCCTGATTTTCCTGCGCAAGCGACAGGGCATAGGCGGCCGCGACTTCCGAGGCCCGTGAAAAACTTGTGGCTAGCAAGATGTGTTTCATCGCTACAGTACGTTCCGGCCCAACACGGACCAGCGGACCGATAGTAAGGACAGGGCAACTGGCCCGCCGTAAGACACTTTCCGCCACGGAGCCGAGAAATATCTTTCCGAGTCCCTTGCGGCCGTGCGTGCCCATGACGATGAAGTCGATGTGATCTTTTTCGATGTGCTCGCGCACGAATTCCCAGATGTCGCCTTCGGCCACGATAGCCTCATGCGAAACTCCAGAGAATCTTTTAGCAAGGTATTCAGCTTGTTCTTTCGCTTGCGCATCGGCGCCTTCGCGTAGCGCCGGCCACGATTCCGGCGGGGCCATGCCATACACCTCGATGGGCCGAACGTGGAGAGCAAATACCTTGGCTTTATAGATGCGCGCAAATTCGAGTGCGTAAAAAGAGGCGTTCTCGGCGATCGGTGAAAAATCGGTCGCGTAAAGAATGTTTTGTAACGATATGCAGGATTTCGTTTCGCATGCCTTCATAATCACCTCCCACCACGTCTACATTCGCAGGTTGTAGGTGGCTAGACTGTAATTTCCGGCATGGCCATAGGTGACCCGCATCACATACAAGGGCAATAGGTTTAACTTCTTGCCGTGAGCACCGGGCAGAGCGAATGAGCGACGATTTTGTGTGCGGTGGCACGTAGTGATCGATCTGCCGCTGTCTGCAATCTCACCGAACCGTGTAAGCCCAGCACAATCAGATCGGCCCCTCGCATTTTTGCGGCGTGCAGAATGCCCTTGGCGGGCTCGCCGTACTCAATTGCCGGTTCCGGCCGGCACCAGAGTTCGGCTTCGGGAGGAACGATTTCCATCAGGTTATGCAAAACCTCTGCGGCCGATGGCGGCGGCGCGTGGCCGTTCAATCGGCGTGGGCCGTGCAGGACGTGCAGTAGAGTAAGATTGGCCTGGTTCTCCTGGGCGAAGGAAATAGCGTAGCGCGCGGCCGTTTCAGATTCGGCGCCAAAATCGGTGGCCAGTAAAACGTTGTGGAACTTGCCGTCGTTATGGGCCCCGCGGCTGACCGCTGGGCCGATGGTGAGCACCGGCGCAGTCGATTTTCGGAAGATCTCTTCGGCCACCGATCCTAAAAGGATTTTCTGCGCGCCGGTGCGCCCATGCGTACCCACAACCACCAGATCGATTCCGTCTTCCGCCATGGTTCGTTCAACCACGGGCCAAATCGCGGGCGCCCATTCCACATTTGTTTCGTGCGCGACCCCCAATAGCTGGGAATCGAGTTTTTGCATTTCGCGCTGTGCGAGCTCTTCGTCCGCGGCCACAGCGGCATCGCCCAATTCCGGAGTGGTGTAGATGAGTGGCGACGGCATGAGCACGTGTAGGGCGTTCACCGTTGCCCCATAGTTCCGCGCAATAGAAATCAGGAAGGGCAGGGCCGCATCGGAAGGGCCGGAAAAATCGGTCAGAAAGAGAATTTTTTTCAGAGCAATCCTGCTGGGGCAGCCGTTTATCACCATGAGCTTCACCTCTTGCCAATTTCTTATAAATCAAAAGAAGGGGTTAGCGTCGTGACAGGAGTCACGAATTGTGGTGACCCAGGTCACTTTTTCGCGATCGGCGGGCAGGCACACTGTGTATCGAGATGCAACTGAATTCACAAAAGCCGCGAACGGCCGATGAAAACAGCATGAGGACCGCTCAATTGTTCTGCCTTGTGTTCTTGCTCGCGCTACTGACGGGTCCCGGTGCGGCTCTGGCCGACCGCCTTATTCATGGCGAAGGTGCGCCTAGAAGGCAGGCTGAATCGGGACAGCGGAATTCGTCTGCGGCACATCCCGCGTCCGAGCCCGTGATGGTGGCTCAAGGCGAATACAAGGTCTACAGGCAAACGAGTGACGGCGGTATCGGGCCTTTCAATCCAGCACTGCATGACTTCGCAGAGTCCTGGACGATGTGGCGATTAGCCGATGGGACGCTACAGGTTGAAGGCAGCCGGACCTACGAGGCGCCGCAGTTCGAAGCAAATAAGGACGGATTTATGGTGCATCTTTCGGCGGATTTCAAGATTCTGCGCGTCACGGAATACAAGAAGCTTCGGTGGAGACCTGATTCGGGTCCGCTGACGTGCGATTTCGGCCTTACCGCATTAGACTGCAATTCCGGCGCACAGAATCCGGCACAGGAGATCCGTTTACATCTGCCCTTGAAACCGGCATATGGATTCTTGTGGCCGATTTCCGCGTTTTCTCTGAGCAACATCACCCGTTTTTCCCATCGGAACCCAGGCGACGAAATCCCTGTGAGCATGTTAACCGTGGACGAACCGGGCCCGGAAAACCCGGTGCTGGTATCCGTGTTACAAGGAACGCTGCAGTTTCTAAATCAGGAAGAAATCACCGTGGCAGGGCACAAGTGGCAGGCGGACAAATTTAAGTTAAAGGTAGCGCTCTATCCGCCCTTAATCATCTGGACCTCGCGCCAAGGGCTATTGCTCGACCTGACGCTGGAAAACAACTCCAACCGGATGACTGAACGGGGAATGGACCTCGTTCGCTATGAACGCTTCAGCGACTTCTGATTCCGCGGCAACTACCGCAAATTCAACTCGTCGTTACTTCTCGAAATTCAGGAACGCCGTGTTATCGGTGCAGACCTGCTCCTGCACTTCCCACTGTGGCTTCAGCTCGTAATACAAGGTGGTAACCCAAGGCTTTACGAGAGCTTTGGGGTCTTCCATGGTGATATCGATCTGCATGTTGTCCATATCGGTTCGATGGAAGCGCTCGATCACATGCAATTGATCGCTGTGGATATGCCCATCCCGGTCGAGCCATGTCTTGTCATTAAATCCGATCGTGTCGACGACGAGAGTATTACCCTCCCAATGTCCAATCGATTCGCCCATATAGGTCGGGGTCACATCTTCGGTATGTTTCCTTCCGTCCATATAGATCCGGCGCACCGTGTGATCGTATTCGTACAGCATTAGAATTTCCTTCGGCGTCTGGACGATTTCGATCAAGAACGGCTGCAGGTAGATGCGCGGAAGGCCCGGGGGCAGGCAATACTTCAAAACCGGATCGTCGGTCTCTTTCAGAGAATGAGTACGCGGGCCATTGGATGGCTCGGTAGCCTCATACTTTTCCTTAGCCCACTCGGTCATCTCGGGAGGATCAGCGGTGTAGGTGCTGTTGATGTAATGGCGCTGAGCTGGCGTGGCGTGCATGTTCCAGGTGCCCGATAGATCATGCTCGGGAGCAGGACCAGCGGGCGCGGTTGCTGGTTTGGCCGCTCTGCCCGCCACTGGCATTGCTTGTCCGCTGGCAGCGCCACTCAGTGCCATTGCAGCTGCAAGAAAAAGACCTACCCGCAGATTGAACATCTCTTGGTCGCTCCCTTAGCTAGAATTTTTGAGACAACCGAATCCTGACGACAGCGAGATGTCAGTTGCCGCCGCTGGTGTCGAGCTTGGTTCCGTCTGCCAGCGACACCTTTTGAATCCAGATTTCTGGTGAGCCGCTCTTGGCAGGAAAGCCAGTGATTGTTATAGTTTCGCCGGGCTTGATAGTGTCCCTTTTCCAGCCGGTGCGCGAAAGGCGGTTCGGACTGGTAAGTTCTCCCTGCCAATTGACCGTTTTCCCCGAGGCGTCCTTGGCCTGCATATATATGAGGACATGAGGATTAACGAACTGAAAATCAGTAACATTGCCCGTTACAGAAACAGACTTTTCCGTATCGTAATTGGCCGTACCGTGGTGAGCTAGTGCCGGTGCCGACACGGCGAACAAGCCGAGCGTCACCATCAAAGCTGTGGTTAGTAGTGTTCTCAATGCATCCTCCGTTACTTGGTCAGTGCGACGGAAAACCAGTCTATTCGGGAAATCCACAACTTTCAAGATACGCTTGCGGCCCGAAACAGTTTAGCCGCATAACGTGCGTTGAAGCGTGGCTCTTTCCTCAACTGAATCCTTAGACGCTTCGAAGCAAAAAAAGGTTAACGAAAAATTTCCGTATCTTGCCTCTTTGCTGCTTCGATATTGACGCACGTGTCTACCCAGCGTATAAACGCTAACGATATAGTAGGCGATGTACACCGTTCATTTTTAGGAGGAGTGATGCGGAAGGCTCTGTTGACGCTTTTAGCGGTTGCGTTCGGTTGTGGAATTGGATTTCTTTTCGGTAATAAGGTAGCGACGGTTGAGGGAAAATCGGCGCCGGGCGCCGGCTTCGCTGCGATACCGGGAGCGGTCGGGGGGCAAGACCCGTTTGGAGGGTACGATGTAGTGAAGGATTGGCCGCAGAATATCGACACCCTCCCCGGGAATGAGCATTGGACCTGGGGCGCAGGACAGAGCGTCTACGCTGAAAATCCGAACCGCATTTATTTGCTCTTCCGTGGTGAACTGCCCAACATCAAGCGCCCTGCGACAAGGCTGCTGCCGGACTTTGGCCCGAGCTTGCAGTTTCCGATCGGCCGTTTGCCTTGGCGTGATGCGACCGTGTCCGCACTTCCTGGCGCAGGCGGAGCAGGGCAGGATCCTGAAGATGGCCCAAAACTCTGGAAGGGCACTGTGGGCGTAGATGCGGAATGGGCACACTGCCTGACGGTGGTCGA
>DASZMG010000094.1:0-1670 GCA_035551975.1 Candidatus Acidiferrales bacterium
GAACGGCTCTACAGACGTACTCGGCTTGCGAGACGGTCCATTGTTGATTGGCATCAAGCATCAACTTACAGCTCGCGCCCGCCAACTCACGAAGCAACGCCGCCCGCCGCACGTCGCGCGCCGCATCCGCCGATCCCACCTTTAGCTTCAAAGCCCGAAAGCCGCTATCCATGGCGTGCTGCGCATTTCGAAGAAGCTGTGCGTCGTCGTACTGAAACCAGCCCACCGATGTATCGTAGCCGGGATAGCCGCGTATTAATATCGCTTCGCGCATGCCACGCGTCGCACGGTTCTCTTCGAGTGCCGCAATCGCCCAATCGACGGTTATGTCCGCTTCGAGGTAGCTCAGATCGAGCGTCCTCACAATTTCCTCCGGTGTCAAATCAAGCAGCAACCTCCACAAAGGAACACCGCGTCCCTTGGCCCACAGATCGAAACAAGCATTCGTAATGGAGGCGAGCGCCAGGTGAACGGCGCCTTTGTGAGGACCAAGCCAGCGCAGACTCGCATGGTCCGACAGTTTCCGGCTAAGGCTGCCGAAATCCGCCATCAGTTCTTCAATAGGTATCTTGGGCAGCAGCTCGCCGAGAGACGCAATCAATTGACAGACGATCTCATTTCCATTTCCCAGCGTGAGCACGATACCGGTGCCGCAGAGTTTTCCACCGCTTACCAGTCGTGTAACCGCAAAGGCGTACTCCGCTATTTTGTGGACCGCATCGCTGCCCGCGCCGCCTTCCAAGTTGAATCGCCGGTCTTCCGTTTCGACGCGCACAATCGAAACGGACTTCATCGCTCAGCCATGGGATTTTTTGCTTTCCCTACGTCTACGACCGCCCCGGTGGTGTGCCTCCACCGCACCGCCTACGTTCTCCCAGACGGCATAAGCCGAGGCCGCGAAACGTTCGACGCAGTGTCGAACGAACTGATCGGCCAGGCCCGGATTCCCTTCGCGAATCACCTGGACCATCAGCCGATGATTCTGCATATCGTCAATCCACGCCTGCGGCCCCTGCCCGCTGCTCAGCACTCGTATCTGGATAAATGCGAACAGCGGAAACAGCAACTTCCTCGCAAAATCGGCCAGCAGCGGGTTGCCAGGGGCTTCCGTCAACGCGAGATGAAAATCCAGGTCGCTCTGAATCAATTCCTTCATCTTGTGCGTAGCTGAGGCGACTTCCATACGGTCGAGCGCGGCTTCCGCCGAAGAAAGATCAGAGCGGCCGGCGCACAGCAGCCGCGCTGCCAATCCTTCCAGGGTCGCGCGCACCGCGTAGATGTGTCCCACGTCCTGCTCGCGGTAGTTCACCACCCGCGCGCTTCGCCCCGCGTCCTTCACCAGAAAGCCTTCGGTGATCAGCAGGTTAATCGCCTCGCGCACTGAAGCCTGTGCCGTGCCGAATTCTTTCGCCCACTTCGCCTCTACGACCCTTTGCCCCGGCGACAAACGGCCGTCCATGATCGCCTGTTTCAACGCTGAAGCCAGATGTTCTTTCAGGAGCGCACCGGCGTGGTCCGCCTCTTTGACAACAGTCAACATAAGCGCTTGAACGATCCTACCTGAACGGAAATCCATGTGACAAGGACAAAATAAGCGCTTGACGCTGCGAATAGGCCTTGATAGACTGGCCCCAAACCGGCAGTGGCCCCGTGCACCTGGTTGATCGCTG
>DASZMG010000095.1:0-56738 GCA_035551975.1 Candidatus Acidiferrales bacterium
TTTCATCCGCGTAACATCTTTAAACCGCATGTGGTTGGCCACCAGAGCCATAATCTGTTCGGTGTCGTCGTTCGAGAAATGCAGCCTCCGGCAGATCGCCTCCGCCATTCGGACACCCACCTCAACATGCTCGTCAAAGCGAATTCTGTCACCCGTCTGTGCCGCGGACTTGAATGTTGGCGGTTTACCGACGTCGTGTAACAGCACTCCCCAAGCCAGTGTGGATGAACACTTGGCCGGCAATCCTTCCAGCATCATCAGGGTGTGCATCCAAACGTCGCCTTCGGGATGAAACTCTGGCGGCTGCTCCACTCCTTTCATCCGCGCAATCTCGGGCCCTACTTCCGGCAGTAACCTCGTTTCATCCAGCAGCTCGAATCCCCGGCGTGCCGCCCCTTCCGTAAGCAATTTGGTCAATTCATCCCGAACGCGCTCGGCCGAAACCTGATGGATCTCAGGTGCCAGTCTCACAATAGCCCCAAACGTGTCGGCGTCAATGGCGTACTGAAATCGGGCCGCAAATCGCACGGCGCGCAACATCCTCAGCTTGTCTTCCCCAAATCGCTTGCTTGGGTCGCCAATCGCCCGGATGATGCCCGACTCCAAATCCTGCCGACCGCCTACATAGTCGAGCACTTTGCCGGATTCCGGATCCAGGAGCAGCGCATTAATCGTGAAGTCGCGCCGCCGAACGTCTTCCTCTGCTGTCTCCGTATAGATCACCTTATCCGGGTGCCGTCCGTCCGAATAACCAATGTCCGAGCGAAACGTTGCCACTTCCACGTGCGTACGGCTCTCCCCATCGCCGTGTTCTGTCACCACTATCACGCCAAATTGCGCGCCCACCGCCAAGCTACCGGGAAAAATTCTCTGCACCTGATCGGGTGTGGCATCGGTGGCTACGTCGTAATCGACTGGCTCGCGGTTCAGCAGAATGTCCCGCACACACCCGCCCACCAGGTAGGCTTGGTGCCCATTTGCCCGCAATGTCCGGCAAATTTGTTCCGCCAGTGGGCGAGCATTCATCGCGTGATTATGAGGGAAAGCCTGGAACTATGGAATCGCTCCGCAACCGTAGGCGTTTAACGATACATCAATGGAAAACCCTATTCTTCGTCGCGACTATCGCGATGCGGAAGGGAACCTCCGAATTGCACTTTCGAGAATCCGAATTTATCACGCAGGCGGTCGGTGGTTTGGGCCAACTTCTCCAGCTTTTCCCGGCGCCCTGCGTCGATCAGGTCCAACTGGCCCAGTGCTCCGGCCGTGAAATGCGAGAACTCCACTCCCACCAGCCTCAGTTTTGCGCGTCCGTTCCAGGCGCGATCGAACAAGCCTCGAACTGCCTGGAAAAAAACGTTGTCGAGATCGGAAGGTTGCGCAAACGTGTGCCCCCGCGAGATGGTGTGGAAATCCGAATAGCGCAAGGTGAGTGTTACGGTTCGTGCTCGCAGCCCGGCATCCCGCACCCGTTTCGATGCTTTTTGGCAAAGGTAACTCATCGTCGACTCAAGCTGCTCGCGATCGTTGGTGTCTTCGCCGAATGTCTGGTTGTGTGAAAGCGACTTGGCTTCGGCATCGACAAAAAATTCATAAGCGTCGATTCCGCGAGCCTTCCGGAACAGCGCGCCGCCCCATTGCCCGAAATTCTCCTTCAGCCGGTCGAGAGGTTCTGCCTGCAACTGCGCGATCGTTTCAATGGCCAGCCCCTTGAGCGCGCTTTCGGTGACTTTTCCGATGCCAGGGATTCGCCGAACGGGCAACGGAGCCAAGAATTCTGATTCACTTCCCGGCGCCACCCACACCAGCCCATGCGGCTTGGCCTGCTCGCTGGCCACCTTTGCAATTAGGCGCGATGTTCCGACGCCTATTGAGCAAGGCAAGCCCGTCGTCGAAGTAATCTCCCGCGAAAGTTTGTCCGCTGCAGCCAGTGACGGCCCGTGCAGCCGCCCGGTCCCAGCCAGATCGATGTATGCCTCATCGACCGAAGCCATTTCCACCACCGGCGAATACTTTCCCAGAATTTTCGCGATGCGGTCGCTCCAACGGCTATAGAGTTCGTGATGGCTGTTAAGAAACACCGCTTGGGGACAGAGCTTCCCGGCAGTGCGCAAGGGCATCGCTGACTGCACGCCAAATTTCCGCGCTTCGTAGCTGGCCGATGTGACCACGCCGCGCTGGTCCCGCTGTCCCCCGACAATTACAGGCAAGCCCTTCAGGTCCGGCCGCGCCAGCAGCTCCACCGAAACAAAAAAGGCGTCCATGTCGATATGCAGGATGGAAGCCGTTGCTTCGGCGGTGGCCGGCTCGGCGCTGCCGTGTTTTGCGCGGAAATGTGCCAGCTTCGGCATAAAAAAGCGGAGAAGAGCTACCGAACGGTTTGTCCTTCATCCAGCAACCAGGCGCGCGATTGATGCTTGAATCCGATGCGCCCATAGTATTCAGCAGCGGCTGGCGCAGCCAGCAGGATAATTTTCGCCTGAGGACCACCGGCCACTTGCGTGCGTCGGATCAGCTCTTTGCCGATACCCGAGCGCTGGTGCGACACGCGCACAGCTAGGTCCGAAAGGTACGTCACGAAACTGAAGTCCGAGAGCGCTCGTGAGATTCCCACCAGCAGGTCGCCGTCCCACGCGGTAATCACGATGTTTGCATGCCTCAACATCGCTGCCATACGTTCGCGCTCGCTAACCGGCCGCCGCTCGCCCAAAGTTGACGCTTCGTACAGCTCGATCATGTTCTGGAGATCGAGATCGTTTCCCTCGCGATAGGTGATCACCGCAACCTCTCCGCGCCAAGCACGCGAGGAATGCCCGCCAGATCGTTTGTCACACTCACATTCGCCCAGCCCGGATGCTCGCGCACGATCTTTAACACATGGTCCGCGGAGTTGTAGCCAAGCTCCAGCGCCAGGATTCCGCGGTCAAGCAGCAATTCCGTCGCCTGCATGATCAACCGCGCATACATTTCCACTCCGGTCCGGCCGCCAAACAAGGCCGCGTGCGGCTCATGCTCGCGCACTTCGGCCGGCAAAGTCGCCGCATCATCCAGCGCTATATAAGGCGGATTGCTCACGATCACATCGAAAACCCCGCCCTTATCGGTAGAGCCGGACTCGACTGCATCGAGCAGATTCGACTGCACGAACCTCACACGATCCGCCACACCATGCCCCTCCGCATTTCTCTGCGCTACCTGCAATGCGAACCCGGAAATATCCGTTGCCAGCACATTGGCGTGCGGTAGTTCATACGCAAGCGCCACCGCTAGACACCCCGATCCCGTCCCAATATCGGCCACGTGTAGACGCGGGCTCGGCTCTCCGGTATCCATCCGGATCTTGATCCCTCGCGGCCCCAGCCGCTCTAGAACCACCTCAACGAGGTGCTCGGTTTCAGGCCGGGGGATCAGCACACCGGGACGCACCTCGAACTCCAGTCCCCAGAATTCCTGCTTGCCGGTCAGGTATTGCGTCGGTTCACCTGCGGCCCGGCGCGCAACCAACGCAAAATATTTTTCGAGAATTTGCGGTTCAACCACCGTCTCATGGTGCGTGTACATCCAGGCGCGATCGCGCCCGAGCACGGTCATGAGCAGCAACTCCGCCGCCAACGTATGCGACGGCACCTTCGCCGCTCGCAGCCTCGCCATCCCCGCCTTTAGCGCCGCGCGAATATCCATTGGCTCGCCCGGCGGGCCCGGCCCAGCGCCGAAAGGCTCTGGCAATGTCCCTCGCAAGCTCACGCTTCCACTAACTCCTGGTTCAACCTTTCCGACTCAAAATGCGTGACCAGCGCGTCGACCATCGCTCCCAGTTTTCCGTCCATCACTTCCGTTAACTGGTGCAGGGTGAAGTTGATGCGATGATCCGTTACGCGATTTTGCGGATAGTTGTAGGTCCGGATTTTTTCCGAGCGGTCGCCCGTCTTGATCTGCCCCTTGCGCTCGGCGGCGATGGCCTCATGCTGTTTGGTTTGCTCCCTCTCATAGAGACGAGCGCGCAGCACCCGCATCGCCTTCGCCCGGTTCTTTATCTGTGACTTCTCATCCTGCTGCGACACAACCAACCCGCTGGGTATATGAGTGATCCGTACCGCCGAATAAGTCGTGTTTACCGACTGCCCGCCCGGACCCGACGAACAGAAGGTATCGATGCGCAAGTCCTTCGCCTCGATTTTGATATCGATGTCGTCGGCTTCAGGAAGCACCGCTACGGTTGCCGCGGAAGTGTGAATTCGCCCTTGCTGCTCGGTCGCCGGCACCCGCTGCACCCGATGTACTCCGCTCTCGTATTTCAGCTTCGAATACACTTTTTTCCCCTGGATCGCCGCTACCACTTCTTTCATTCCGCCAATTGACGAGGCGGAGCTTTCCAGAATTTCCACGCGCCACCCTTGAGTTTCCGCGTACCGCGAATACATCCGGAAAAGCTCCCCCGCGAAAAGTGATGCCTCGTCTCCCCCGGTTCCCGCCCGGATTTCCAGTAGTACGTTCTTTTCGTCGTTCGGATCCTTCGGTATGAGTAGGAGTTTTAGCTCCCGTTCTGCTTTGTCCCGCTGCGCCCCGAGCGTCTTCTCCTCCTCATAAGCCATCTGCTTCATCTCGGGATCATCGGACTCCAAAAGTTGCTTCGCTCCCTGCAACCCCTTCTCGATCTCTTTCCATTCTCGGTACTTATTAACGATTTCCGCCAGATCGGCATGGGTCTTGGCCAGCTTTTGAAACCGGTCAGAATCCGCCAGTACTTCGGCAGAGGATAATTGCCCGGTCATCTCGTCATAACGAACCTCGATTTGATTCAGCTTTTCAAACAATGTCATATTTGCCATAAAACTATCCCCGTCGGACTGTCTCGGTCCTTGAATCGTAAAATGTGAGAGGAGCCTGTAAGAAATTAGAACTGCAGCAGCGGCGTACCGCCGACGTAGAGGAAGTCGCTAATAGAACGCGGAGAACACAGTCTCAACCTGATCGAAGAATAGCGGCAATCGGTACATCAGTCAAATTGAGTGCGAAAATGCGCCCGCGAATAGCGCGTTTCCACATTACTCATCCTCCAAATCCGATACGTGCTTCAAAATCAACGAGAACTTTCGCTGTGGAAATCTTGTGAATTAGATGTGGAGTGCAGCAAAATTTTTCGCTCAGTTTTCTCTTGCCCGTGACGTTGCTTTTAGGCAGAATCCCGGCTCGCGTCTCTGATGTTGTCGCTGTCCGAAGCTGGCGCGCATCGGAACTAGCTCCATGCGGACGTAATTTTCGGCGTTAAAACCCGATCGGCCAAACCTAAGGACCATCTCTGCCGGTGTAGGGGTTGGTTTCCCACAATATTTCCACATCGGTGGAAATCTGATTGAGGCTCAAGTCTTGAATAATCTCTGGGACAAAGTTCTTCAGCATACCGAGCGTCGCGTCAATCCCCATAGCTTTGCCACCTGGTTTCGTCCGACCCGCCAGGAGCGGATGGACGATGAACGCATCGTGGTCCGCGTTCCAACACGACTCTTTTGCAAACGACTCAGCGAAACCTACGGTGAACTGTTGCAGGCCGTGCTCGCGGAAATCGGAAAAACTGGCATGGCTCTCGAATTTGTTTGCGCTGAGCCTGAGCCAGTCACCGCGCCGGCAATGTCGCCCCAAGCGAAGCTCGATTTTGACTCCGCCACCAACCAACTCAATCCGCGTTATACCTTTGAGTCGTTTATCGTGGGCGCGTCGAACCAGTTTGCTCACGCCGCAGCCACCGCTGTCGCTGAGCAGCCCTCAAAATCCTATAACCCTCTCTTTTTGTATGGCGGTGTGGGACTCGGCAAGACGCACCTGATGCAGGCCATCGGCCACACACTCAAACGGCGCAATCCTTCGCTGCGCCTCACTTACATCAGCGCCGAAAAATTCACCAACGAAGTCATTGCGGCCATCCGTTTCGAGCGTACCGCCGCCTTCCGCGATCGCTTCCGCAATATGGATGTGCTGATGGTCGATGACATTCAGTTCATCGCCACCCGCGAGCGCACCCAGGAAGAGTTTTTCCATACCTTCAATGCTCTCTACGATCAGCAGAAACAGATCGTGATTTCTTCCGATTGCCCGCCCAAGGAAATATCGGCCATCGAAGAGCGTTTGCGTTCCCGTTTCGAATGGGGACTCATTGCGGACATCCAGCCGCCTGATCTCGAAACCAAAATTGCCATTCTGCAAAAGAAAGCCGAACGCGAGCACGTCCGCTTGCCCGATGACGTCGCCGACTACATCGCACGCTCCATCAAGTCGAACATTCGCGAGCTCGAAGGCGCTCTCATTCGCTTGATGGCTTACGCCTCTCTCACCGGTGTCGAAGTCAATTTGCCCACGGCGCAACAGGTATTGCGAGCGATTGTCGAGACTCAGGAAAAGAAAGTCACCATTGAGCAGATTCAGAAACGTGTGGGTGAACATTTTGGACTTCGCGCTCAGGATCTGAAAATCCGCAGCAACTCGAAAGTCATCTCGTTCCCACGCCAGGTCGCCATGTTCCTCGTCAAGCAGTTGACCTCCGCTTCGCTCCCGGAGATCGGCAAGCAGTTCGGTGGCAAGCACCACACGACCGTCCTTCATTCCATCAACAAGATTGAAACCCTTCGGCAGGTCGACAAAGATTTGAACAAAACGATCAACAGGTTACTCGACTCTTTTGGTTAGACTTAAGATTGTCGGCCCGGCTCCGGCGCCTTTCCACCTGTGAATACTCTGTGGATGCTTTTCGCTGGCGTTCACCAAAGCATCGCCGGGCCCGGATTATTCACTGCAGCGCAGCGCGTTCCACTGCATTTGAAATTTGTACTCGCCGCAAAGCACAGCACTTGCAATGATATCCGCGATATTCACAGGTCCGGCGGCTACGACGGTTTCTTAATCTTTATTTAAAAATAGAAAAGAAGTAGTAGAGTAGCGCTCAGTCCCAAACAACCAAGGATCTCATCACGATGGAATTCAGCGTCAAGAAGTACGATCTTCTACGCGAACTCGAACTCACCCAGGGTGTGGTGGAGCGCAAAACCACCATCCCGATCCTCTCTAATCTTCTCTGCGAGGCCAAAGGCAACCACCTCCTCATCACCGCTACCGATCTGGAATTAAGCATTCGCACTTCGTGCGATGCGAAAGTGAAAAAGGAAGGCGCTGGCACAATCCCGGCCAAAAAGCTTCACGATCTGGTTCGCTTGCTGCCTGAGGAAGAAATCAAATTCAAGCTGCTTGAAAATCACTGGGTGCAGGTTACCTGCGACCGCAAGACCTACAAACTGGTGGGCATGTCCAAGGACAATTTCCCAGCTCTTCCCGCCTTCCCGCACTCCTTGATTAAGATTCCCGTACATCTGTTGGCCGATCTGATCGCCAAAACCACTTTTGCCATCTCCCTGGAAGAATCGCGCTACACGCTGAATGGCGCCTTGCTGGTTCTGAAACCCGGGTCCGTCACCATGGTTGCCACCGACGGCCATCGTCTGGCCATGGTTGAAACCGACCACAAGTTCGAAGGCTTTTCAGCTGAAACGCGTGTCCTCATTCCCAAGAAAGCCATGACCGAAATCCACCGTCTAGCCGGTGAAGCAGGCGATGAAGATTCTCTAGATTTCGCGCAGGACGAAAGCCACCTGTTCTTCCAGTTTGGTTCGCGCCTGCTTACTTCGCGCAAGCTCACCGGACAATTCCCCAATTACGAAGCGGTTTTGCCGCGCGACGTCAGCAAGACTGTAGTCCTCGAGCGCAATGAGCTGCAAGATGCTCTGCGCCGCGTGTCGCAGCTAGCCGATCAGCGCTCGCACGCCGTCAAATTCATGCTCGCCAAAGAGGGCCTCGAAATTTCCGCCTCAAGCCCTGAATATGGCGAAGCAAAAGAAGCCATCGAGAAGGAATTTAAGGGCGAGCCCATCGCCATCGGCTTCAACGCACAATATCTACTCGATTTTCTAAGTGCCGCTGCCGAAGGCCCCATCAGCTTCGAATTAAAAGATGAGCAATCCGCCGGTCAATTGCGCCCGATAACCGATGAAACCAGCCGGTACCGCTACGTCGTCATGCCCATGCGCATTTGAGTTTTTACAGCCACATTTACCAAGCGGTTCCCTATTTATCTTTTGTATACCCGTGAGCTATTTTCAGCCCCCCGCACTCGCTCCTTTAAACTGAGACAACGCCTCTAACCTGCTGATTTAAAATACCTTATTATTCCCAATCTGCAACGATTCAGCTTGTGAAATTGCGCTACTTCCGCTAAAATTTAAGTGTTCCGGAATCCTTCAGAACGGACTCTAGTTCGCAGAAAATTGCCGCCGGTCGCCGCGCTTGCCGCCAGAACAAGCAGGAACGGCCCAGGCAAATGAAATGTTCCCTGTTTGCATGGGAACAAGCTTCGCCGCGCCCCCCCGAAATTTCGGAACGGGACGGGATGGAGCAAATAGAACCCTTCGAGTCCCAGCTCGAGCATGAATTTTTGCTGAGAGTCGGGGCCAATGGGCAAGGCCATTGCGTACTTCCGCGCGACCGCCTTCCCCGAATATCCACAATTTTTGCACCGCTACTGAGGAGACGCACGATTCATGGGTGATAAAGAAAAAGAGGCCGCCAAGGGCCCTGGGCACAAGTACGACGCTACTTCCATCAAAGTTCTCGGTGGACTCGAAGCTGTCCGCAAGCGCCCTGCGATGTACATCGGTTCCACGGGTGAAATGGGTTTGCATCATCTCGTCTGGGAAGTCGCCGACAATTCTGTCGATGAAGCCATGGCCGGGTATTGCGACGAGATCAATGTCGTTGTGCATGACGATAACAGCGTCACCGTCACCGATAACGGCCGCGGAATTCCTGTCGACATGCACGCCACCGAGAAAAAGCCGGCCGCCGAAGTCGTCATGACCGTGTTGCACGCCGGCGGCAAGTTCGATAGCGATACCTACAAAGTTTCCGGCGGCCTGCACGGCGTCGGCGTCTCGGTCGTCAATGCGCTCTCCGACTGGCTCGATCTTGAAATCTGGCGCGAAGGCGAAGTCTGGGAGCAATCCTATGAAAAAGGCGCGCCTACTTCCAAGCTCAAGGCTTCCGGCAAGACCAAAAAAACCGGTACAAAAATCACCTTTCACCCGGACCCATCCATTTTCACCGTCACCACTTTCAGTTTCGATACGCTTTCGCAACGCCTGCGCGAGCTGGCCTTCCTGAATAAGGGCCTGAAGATCACGCTTGAGGACGAGCGCAGTGGTAAGAAAGCCGAATTTCGCTTCACTGGTGGTATCGCCGAATTCGTCAAACATCTGAACCGCGGCAAGCAGACGCTTTCCGATTCGCCCATTTATATGGAAGGGAAGCGCGATACCGTCGAAATGGAAATCGCGCTGCAGTACAACGACAGCTACGCTGAGAATATTTTCGCCTTCGCCAACACCATCAACACCGTCGATGGTGGCACGCACCTTTCCGGCTTCCGCTCCGCGCTCACGCGCACCATCAACAATTACGCCAACGCGGTAGGCATGCTCAAGGAGCAGAAGGATGAAGTCACCATCAACGGCGATGACGTTCGCGAAGGCTTGGTCGCCGTAATTTCCGTCAAGCTGCCTCAGCCGCAATTCGAAGGTCAAACCAAGGGCAAGCTCAACAGCGACATCAAAGGCGTCGTCGAGTCGCTCATAAACGAAAAGCTTGGCGAATATTTCGACAAGCATTCTGCCATCGCCCGGCGCATCATCGGCAAATGTATTGACGCTGCCCGCGCCCGCGAAGCGGCCCGCAAAGCCCGCGAGCTCACTCGCCGCAAGTCCGCGCTCGACTCCAGCGGCTTGCCCGGAAAACTTGCCGATTGCCAGGAACGCGATCCCGCGCGCTGCGAACTCTTCATCGTCGAGGGTGAGTCCGCCGGCGGCTCCGCCAAAGGTGGCCGTGATCGCCGCTACCAGGCCATCCTACCGCTTAAGGGCAAGATCCTGAACGTCGAGAAGGCCCGCTACGACAAAATGCTCGGCCACGAGGAAATCCGCTGCATCATCACCGCGCTCGGCACTGGCATTGGCAAGGATGATTTCGACGCTAACAAGCTCCGCTACCACAAAATCATTCTCATGACCGATGCGGACGTCGATGGCAGCCACATACGCACTCTTTTGCTCACGTTTTTCTTCCGCCACATGCGCGAGCTGATCGACAAGGGAAACATCTACATCGCCCAGCCGCCCCTCTATCGCGTGAAGCGCGGCAAGATGGACCGTTACATTCGCGACGAGCGCGAGTTCTCGCGCGAGTTGATGAAGCGCGCTACTGAAGAGCATGTGGTGAAGGGCAAGAGTGGGGATGCGCTCGAAGGCGGCCCGCTCACCCAATTTTTGCTCAACATTCAGGAATACGACCAGGTCGCGGCAAAAATGGCGCGGCGGCTGCGCGATCCCAAGCTCGTCGAACTGCTTGCCTCAAGCGAGCTCGACAAGAAAACGGACTTCGCCGACAAGAAGAAGCTCCAGGAACTCGCTAAAGCCATCGAAAAAGCCAAGCTCACAATCGAGCCCAAGTTGACCTTCGACGAAGAGCACAGCTTGCACGAGTTGGTGCTCACCAATGGTCACGAGCGCCGCGTCAACTGGGCCCTTGCTGCATCGCCGGAGTACAAGCGCCTGCGCACGCTGCACCAGGCTGTCGAATCGCTCGATAAACCGCCTTTCACCGTCACTCACAATGGCGACAAGGTCACCAAGGAAAACGCTACGGCGCTGCTCAGCTATGTCCTCGAAGATGCTAAGAAAGATTTCACCATCACGCGCTTCAAGGGCTTGGGCGAAATGAATCCCGAGCAGCTTTGGGCCACCACCATGAACGCGGAAACGCGCACGTTGCTCAAGGTTCGCCTGGAGGACGCCGTGGCTGCCGAGGAAATCTTCGCCACATTGATGGGCGAAAATGTCGAAGAGCGCCGCAAATTCATCCAGGACAACGCTCTCGACGTAGTCAACCTCGACATCTGAAGATTGTTAGGTGTTCCCCGAGCGAGCGAAGCGGTTTTCTTCGCGACGAGGGATCTCTGTTCGGTTTCGATTTGGGTGTTTTGCTTTACGCCGTTATCCGGGGCGCACCAGAGAATCTCTCTTCGGGTATTTTGTTGTGATTGATGCAAAACGAGTCGCAGCAACGGGGCCTTCGCTGGCTGAACATCGGCCGCTGGTGGATATGCGGCACCGGATTGTGCGTGATCGCGCCGCTGGTGCCGGCCATGTTTCACAATTACCACAAGTGGCACGCGGCCATAGGCGGCGATGCGTCGCTGGCGGATTTCTGGAGAACGGAATTTTATTTGGGCATCGCGCGGTTTGCGGCGGAATTGCTTGTCGTCATAGCCGTCTTTTTAGTTTTGAAGCCGCGTCCCGGCATGTTCAACGTGCAATCTATGGCAGGTCAGCAAAGCAAGCGAGACCGAGGAGGATGAACTTCGCGGATATTTTGTTGTCTCGGTCATCCCGAGTGAGCGAAGCGGTTTTCTTCGCGACGAGGGATCTCTCTTATTTTCTTTGCATCGATTTCTTTGCACCGATGAATAGTCGTCATCGATCACTACTGGAAAACTGAGGAAACATGGCAGACGAACAGAACCAGTCGATATTGACCCCAGTCGATATCGAATCCGAAATGAAGAAATCCTACCTCGATTACGCCATGAGCGTAATCATCGGGCGGGCCCTGCCGGATGTGCGCGACGGCCTCAAGCCCGTGCATCGCCGCATTCTTTTCGGCATGTACGAACTGGGACTCACCTCCACGCGCCCCTACCGCAAGTGCGCCAAGATCGTCGGCGAGGTGCTTGGCAAGTATCATCCGCACGGCGACTCGCCGGTGTATGACGCGCTCGTGCGCCTTGCGCAGGACTTCAACATGCGCTACCCACTGGTCGACGGCCAGGGAAACTACGGCTCGATCGATGGCGATCCTCCGGCAGCCATGCGGTACACCGAGGCGCGTCTCTCCAAAATCGCCGAGGAAATGCTCGCGGACATCGAAAAGGAAACCGTCGACTTCGTTCCCAACTTTGATGAAAGCGAACACGAACCCGTCGTTCTTCCCACGCGTATTCCGAACCTCTTAGTCAACGGCTCGACCGGCATCGCCGTGGGCATGGCCACCAACATCCCGCCGCACAATCTGAAGGAGATTGTCGAAGCCGCCATCCTGCTCATCGATGAGCCCGACTCTAATCTCAAAAAAGTGATGAAGCTTGTTCCCGGGCCAGACTTTCCCACCGGTGGCTATATCTACGGCCGCGAGGGCATCGAGCAGGCCTACACCACTGGCCGCGGCTCTTTCCAGGTGCGTGCCAAGGCCGCCATCGAGCAGCGCGGCAAGGATCGTCAGGACATCATCGTCACCGAATTGCCCTACCAGGTGAATAAAGCTCGCCTGATCGAGCACATTGCCGACCTGATTCAGAACAAGAAAATCGAAGGCATTGGCGATATTCGCGATGAGAGCGATCGCGACGGCATGCGCATCGTCATCGAAATCAAGCGCGACGAAGAGCCGCAGATTATCCTCAACAAACTTTACAAGCTCACCCAGATGCAGGAATCGTTCGGCATGATCCTGCTGGCTATCGTGGCCGGACAGCCTCGCGAACTCGGCCTGCTTGATCTGCTGCGCCTCTTTATTGAGCACCGTATTGACGTGGTGCGCCGCCGCACGCAGTACGAGCTGCGCAAGGCCCGTGAGCGCGAGCACATTTTGCTCGGTTACCGCATCGCCCTCGACTATATCGATGACGTCATCAAAGTGATTCGCGGATCATCCAGCCGGGCCAATGCCCGCGAAAACCTGCACGACTTCTTCCAGAACAAATCCGTGCGTGTAATGGTTGGCAACTCCGAACAAACCGTCCGCGGCGTGAAGCTCGACGCCAAAAAATACGGCGCGCCTGTGGACGTGGTCATCGGAGGCGAAACATTCGCCGTAGCCGAGGGCGACGTCTTCGGCCTCACCTACCCACAGATCGAAGCCATTCTCGAACTGCAATTGCACCGCCTCACGCGCCTTTCCATCGATGAAATCGTCAAGGAACTGGCGCAGCTTCGCGACCGCATCGCCGAACTCATGGCCATCCTCGCCAGCGATAAGAAACTCAAGGGCGTCATCGTCAGCGAGCTGCGCGAAGTCCTGAAGGCTTACGGCGACGACCGCCGCACCCAAATCGTCGACCGCGTCGAGGAAATCAAACTCGAAGACTTGATCAAAGACGAGGAAATGGCCATTACCGTCAGCCATGCGGGCTATATCAAGCGCACTTCGGTTGACGTTTATCGCCACCAGTCACGCGGCGGCAAGGGGCGCATCGGCGCCCGTACGCGCGAGGAAGACTTCGTTGAGCATTTCTTCGTCGCCTCCGCCCATAGTTACATTCTTCTCTTCACCTCCAAGGGACGAGTGTACTGGCTGAAAGTGTACGAAATTCCCGAGGCAGCGGCGGCCACGCGCGGCAAAGCCATCAACAGCATCGTGCGCTTTCAAGAGAACGAAAAGCTCACCGCCGTTGTGCCTACTCGCAACCTGGAGGAAGCGGATCGTTACGTCTTCCTGGCCACCAGGAACGGCACGGTGAAGAAAACTACTCTCGCCGAATTTTCCAATCCGCGTCCGTCGGGCATCATCGCTATCAACCTCGATGACAACGACGAACTCATCGGCGCCAAGCTCACCGACGGCAAGCACATGACGTTCCTCGCCAGCCACGACGGCCAGGCCATCCTGTTCCGCGAGACCGAAGTTCGCGCCATGGGTCGCCAGGCCGGCGGCGTCAACGGCATGGACCTCGCCAAGGACGACTTCGTCGTCAGCATGGACGCGGTCAAAGTTGATTTCGATATCGTCAAGAAGGAATTCGAGAAGGACACGCAGAACCTTGACGAACTCGAAAGCGATGAGATCCGCGAATCGCTTACGTCGCTCATGCTCACCGTCGCCGAAAAGGGCTATGGCAAGCGCACCCCGCTCGCCGAGTACCGCGTCACTTCGCGCGGCGGCAAGGGCGTCATTAACCTGAAATCCACCGATAGGAACGGATCCGTTGTGGCGGCGCTGCAGGTGCGGGAAGAGTCCGACGTGATGATCATCACCAGCCAGGGCAAGGTGATCCGCGTGCATTCCGGCGAGATTCGCGAAGCGGGCCGCTCAACGCAAGGCGTTCGCTTGCTTCGGCTGGATGAAGGCGACCGCGTTGTAGCCGCCGCCGCAATTCTTGAAGAAGAGGAAGCTGTCGCCGTCGCCACCGAACCCGAAAAGAAGTGAATTTGCTGGCGGCGAAGTCTGCATTGCCTGTGGTTTAGAGTTTCGCGGCACCGAGACAAGACGTCGTCGCCTTGCCTTTAGGACGGCAAAGCTTTGGCTCTGCGAATTAAATCGCTGGCGCGGAGCGCTTACCGCTCGCGGCGCAGTTCCTGGGTTCGGTTAAGCAGGTTCAGCTGCAGCCTGCGTTTCATTCAGGTGGCGCTACATAATAGCCCGGCCGCGTGCGCACATTCACGCCCGCCCGGTCCACTTCCACTTTGATCTCGTGGTAGCCCAATTCCCCGCCATCGCGCGGCCGGTAAGCCAGCGTGTATTGGGCGTGGAGCTCGCCGCCAATTTCATCCATCGCTTTCTCGATCGACCGGTCTTTCATCGTTTTCACATTGAGTCCGCCCGTGGCTTTGCTCGCAACGGCCAGCGCATTCGGTCCCAGCGCATTCATCCCGGTTTTCACCAGCCACACCGCCAGCGCGCCAAGGTCCATACCTTGTTGCATCTCCCGTTCCACGTCGGGCGTTTGCGGCATGCCGTTCGGTGTGGGCACCGGGAAAGTCCCCGGTGGCCCCATCTGCACAGGCGGGGTCTGATCTGGCTTTGAGCGCATTGCCGCCGCCGCACTGCTCAGCCCAATCGAGTAGATCGTCACGTTGGCGAGCTGAGCCTTCCGCAGCACTTCTCCCAGTTTGCTCTCGCTGCCCGTGTCGCGCGCTTCGGCCATCACCAGCAAGATCCGCCTTCGAGCAGGCGGCTGTTCATCCAACAACGTGACGCCTCGCATCATAGCGTCGTACAGCAGCGCTCCCGACGTTCCCTCCCTCAAGTGTTCGATTACATTCTGGATACGGTCGGCATCGTTCGTGAATTTCGCAAGCACGTCCACCGAATCGTCAAATCCGATCACCGCCGCATCACCGCTCTTCGCCATCACCGTTTGCGTAAAGACAATGCCCGTCTTTTTCACGGTGGGCAGCAACGCCTCAATCCGCGAACTGGTTTCCACCACCAGTGCCACCGAAAGCGCCTCGACTCCCAAGTCGAAATGCTCGATCTTCTGCGGTACCCCATTGTCGAAAACCCGAAAATCCCTTTGCGTCAGATCGAACACCATTTCTCCATTGCGATTGCGCACCGTGACTGGCGCGGTCACTTCGTTTACTCGTACACGAATGAGAGGTTTTTGCCGATTTGCCGGAGCTCGCTCCGGCTGCACGCCGGGATTCGGTTGGAGCGGTCCCGGCGCTGCTCCTTGCCCGAACACGCCCGGCGCGCAGGACGCCAGCGCAAAAATGCGTCCCGCACAGCGCACCCAAGTAATTGCCGATCTCCTCGTGATTGCCATGCATTCCCGCTGTATCTGATTCAGATTGTAGCCACTCCGGTTGTAGCGCGCGATTCGACCAAACCGGCCAGAAACGGTCAGATGCGCAAACTCCGAACCGCTCCGCCGCATTTAACCCATAGGGTAAGTCTTGCACATGCGCTTACATGCCGTGCCGCGAACCAGCTAAAATAGTGCGTTTGCATTTTTCTGAGGGGGATGAATGAAGCGTTCGCGTTACTTGCCTATGCCCGCACTCGCTTACCAGGACCCGGTCTTCATGCAGAGTCTGGGGGCACGGCCTTTGCGCATTCTCGCTGAGTATTTCGACCCAATGATTCGGCTCCGGCGGGCGAACGTGGGCGATACCATCGTGATGTTCGGCTCCGCGCGCATCCAGCCACGCGATACCGCCCTTCAGGAACTCAAGAAAATTCAAGCCAAGGCCCGCGGACACAAGGCCCGCGACTGGCGTCTCAAGGTTCAGGCCGCGCGCTCAATTCTGGACATGTCCCGCTATTACGAGGAGGCTCGCGAACTTTCGCACCGCATCACCAAATGGGCTTTATCGCTAGGCTCGCACCCCAAGCGCTTCGTGATCTGCTCTGGTGGCGGCCCCGGAATCATGGAAGCGGCCAATCGTGGTGCCGAGGAAGCGGGAGGAAGCACGATCGGTCTCAGCATTCAGCTCCCGCACGAACAGCGTCCCAACTCCTACATCACGCCCGAACTGAACTTCTGCTTCCATTACTTTTTCATGCGCAAACTATGGTTCGCGCAGATGGCCAAAGCGCTGATCATTTTCCCCGGTGGTTTCGGAACCATGGACGAGCTCTGGGAAATGCTCACGCTTCTGCAGACGAACAAGCTGTCCTCGCATCACTTGATCCTGATTTACGGCCGCAAATATTGGGATAAGGTTCTGAACTGGCGCCACATGGTGCAGAGCGGAACCATCAGCCAGGCGGATTACGACCTATTGCAGTTTGCTGACACTGTGGACGAAGCCTTTGAACATGTGCGGAAGGATTTGGAGACACACCACCTCACCCTCGACGCCGAATGGGAAACACTCGCCCGGCACCTTTAAGGTGACGGCGTGGGGTTCGCGACGGCGCAGTCGAAGCATCTGCGCTCCATCTTTTGATCGCTCAGCCATATTCATCAGTTCTTCGATACTTCCAGATCCGCTTCGAATACAGCTTTGAATCGCCGCGCTTCGTCGCGGTCGTGCAGTAGCACGATCGGCGAAAGCCGAAGCGATCGATGGCACACCCGGCATACGCTCATCTCGCCCTGCAGGTCCTGAACGAACCCATCGGTGAAATGGTATTCCGCCAGCGCCTTTCGTGCTGGTTTTCCGCCCCGCGTGCCGCAATGGGGACAGGTATACTCCACCCGGTCCTCCAGCGGATCGCGATGGAGAGCGGCCCATCCGGTATAGCGGACGCCGACCGTTTCCGCAGAAAGTTTGCTCATGGTAACACCTCAATTTACCCGATGATGATTAGACGCCGCTACGCCTGAATAGGTGCGGCTCGCGGCGCAAAATGTTCCGGCGGAGGTTTTGTGAAATGGGATTCTCTGGTACTTAGCCAACGACAGCGCCGGAGATTCGTAAGCTAGGCTAGAACCTGACAACTATCCCGGTTGAAACTCTCGTATTGTGTTGCTGGATGCTTCCTAGATGTGTCGGAAGCACATCTCCTTGAATGATTCGCCACGAAAACCGCCCGTTGTGGATTCTCATATCCACGCCACCGCCGATGTCCCATGCGAACGATCGGCTCGCAAATCCCCCTCCATCAAAATGTGCTTCGCCCAAGAGCAGATGCGCGAACGGCGATATTCGCCGCGGCCATGTAACCTGCGGTCCAACAAGGTAGCTGTATACGCTCGAGCTTACGCCCCCCACTTTGCCGTATTCGCCTGTTAGGTCCCCCGCCACCCCCAGCCAATCGGCAATCTTGTACTGCCCGCCCAACTCCGCGCCGTTGAGGTTTACTGCCGGCGTCGCTGAAAAATGCATATAGCTATAACTGGCCGATAGCTCAATCTTGTCCCCCGCCTGCCCCCATGCCGGCAGGGCGGTCAGCATCGCGCCCGTCATCACCATGAACAGAATCGTTCTTATCCGCACTCCCCCTCCTAAATTGGGCTTCAGTCGTCACCGTCTCGGCAGGGATGCCTCAGACCGCACAAAACGCAGTCCAGCAACTCGGCGCAGACCGACTTTGATGCTTGTAGGCGGATGGTAGGTTACCAGAACCAGCTCAGACTTTTGAGCACAAACCCTGAGATTTTCATCCGAAAGTCTCCTCTGTTGCCTTGATACCGGCCTAAAACCCCCGCCCGCTAACGGGGCCGAAATTGCCCGGCCTGCTCGCGCGTATAATTGACTGGATGCCGCGGAAAACCTCCATGCCGTTCGGCGAAGCCGTGCGCATCGCCATCGCCAGTCTGTGGGCACACAAGCTGCGCAGCGTTCTCACGCTGCTTGGCGTGGTCATCGGCGTCATGTCCGTCATCGCCGTGGTCAGCGTCATCAACGGCCTCAACCGCTATGTGGCAGAGAAATTATTCAACCTCGGTGCCGATGTGTTTCTCGTCAGCCGCGGACCGGCCATCATCACCAACATTGATGAATACGAAACCACTCAGAAGCGCAAGAAATTCTATCTCGACGATTACGAAGCCGTTCGCGACGCCTGCCGGTCCTGCGTCGCTGTCGGCGCTTCCATCGACTACCATGGCGCCCAGGTCAAATATGGCTTTGACTACGTAGCCAACACGGATGTCCACGGCTGGACGCCTGAAATGCCTTTGCTCTACAACTATGATCTCGATTCTGGCCGCCAGATCAACCGCACCGACGTCTCGCAGGCCGCCCCCGTTTGCACCGTCGGCTTCGATATTGCCGACAAATTATTTCCGGGCCGCGATCCCATCGGCCACGAGATTCGTGTCGATACCGGCTCCTGCCAGGTCATCGGCGTTGGCAAAAAACTCGGGTCTGTGATGGGCATGTCGCGCGACGCCTGGGTCATCCTGCCGATTACCACCTACCGCAAAATTTATGCCAAGGACGATTCGGTCCGCATCTGGGGCAAAGCGGACGGCACCTCTGCCCTCGATCCCACCATGGACGACGTGCGCATGATTCTTCGCGGCCGCCGCCATCTCGGTTACAACGCACCCGATGACTTCGTGATTGAAACGAATCAATCTTTCCTGTCGATTTGGGGCAAGCTGAGCGGCGCCTTTTTCGGCGTCACCATCCTTATCGCTTCCATTTCTCTCGTGGTAGGCGGCATCGTCATCATGAACATCATGTTGGTCAGCGTCACCGAGCGCACGCGCGAGATCGGTCTGCGCAAATCCCTCGGCGCGCGCCAAAGCGACATCCGCCTCCAGTTTTTGATCGAGTCCGCCACCATCGCCGCTTTCGGCGGCCTCTGGGGCGTCGCGCTCGGAATTTTGCTCGCGAAAATCGTCACCTGGACCACCACGCTCCCCAGTTCCGTGCAGCTCTGGTCCGTGGTGGCGGGTCTGCTTGTGGCTGTGGGTGTCGGCCTGTTTTTTGGGATTTATCCCGCCGCCAAAGCCGCGCGCCTCGATCCAGTCGTCGCCTTACGCTCAGAGTAGGCCAGCGCATGCCAAATACACGAGGATTTCAGGAACTCAAAGAAGCCGTCAAACTCGCATTTGACGCCCTTCTGCGGAATCCCATGCGCTCGTTTCTCACCGTTCTCGGCATCGTCATTGGTGTCAGCACCGTTATCGCCATTGGCGCCGTCGTCAACGGCCTAAACTCCAATGTAGTCGGACAGATCGAATCGCTCGGCTCGAACGTCATCATCTGCTACAAGTTTTCTTTCGTCACTCTCGGGCGCCGTCCCGCCGAAGAACTCCAGCGCAAGGAGCTAAAATCCGAATGGGCCGATGGCATCGCTCGCTTGCCGCATATCGTCGCCGCCGCGCCCTCGGCGCGCATTCAAAACAACGAATTCGGTACCGGCACGAGCTTCGTTCGCCGCGGTGACCTCCGCATAAAGAACGTCATTCTTCAGGGCAACACGGCCTCCATCGCCGAAATCAATAATCTGGACCTCGCCAGCGGCCGCTTTTTTAACGAAACCGACCAGCAGCATCGCTCTCCGGTCGTCGTTCTCGGCTCCGATACCGCCGCCGCTCTTTTCCCCGCGCACGAAGATGCGCTCGGCAAGGAAGTCCTTGTCGAAGGCCAGGGATTCACGGTGATTGGCGTACTGGCGCACCAGGGGCAGGCCTTTGGCAACGGGAAAAATCCGAATGACAATATCGCTATCTTCCCGCTCTCCACTTTCTTGAGGATTCATCCCGAGTATAAGGATTACGCCCTTTTCGCCAAAGTGGACGATGCCAAGAACATGCCCGAAGCCGTCGACGAAATTCGCGACTACCTTCGCCGCATGCGCCGCCTTCCTTCCGACAAGCCTGATAATTTTGCTGTCTTCACTACCGATTCCTTCATCGACCTTTGGAAGCAAATCTCCGATGGCATCTTCGCCGTCATGTTTGCCGTCGGCTCCGTCGCGCTGCTCGTTGGCGGCATTGGCGTGATGAATATCATGCTGGTCAGCGTCACCGAGCGCACACGCGAGATCGGTGTGCGCAAAGCCATCGGCGCGCGCCGCGGCAACATACTGATGCAGTTTTTATTTGAAGCCGTGGCGCTCGCCCTGATCGGCGGCGTCCTCGGCGAACTTCTCGGGGCGGCTCTGGGCTTATCCGTGCGCGTTCTCTTTCCCGCGTTGCCCGCTTCCATCTCTCTTTTTTGGGTGATTCTTGGCTTTTCCGTTTCCACCTTGATCGGTATCTTCTTCGGCGTTTACCCGGCCTGGAAAGCCGCCAGCCTCAATCCTGTCGACGCACTGCGCTACGAATAGGCGCCGATTCGCGTTGCTATTCGCATCTATCGAAGCTGATTAGCGCTATATCTTGATTAGCGCTACAATCGCTGCGAAGCATTCCAGTCCGCTTTCGCATCTATTCGCATCCATCCACCGAAGCGGCTGTTTGAAGAAGCGTTATGGCAGTGATTGGCAAATTGATCCCGGGCGAGAAAGCCTGTTCCCGTTGCGGAAGCCACACCGTTGATGCACTCGCGCGCCATGGCCTGGTTGATGGCGTACTCCATATTTTTCACTGCAGCCCGTTTCATTGCCGCCGTTGCTACCGCAAGTTTTACCTGATCGAGCCGTCCCACCCTCGCCCTCATCCGGTCGCGCAAATGCGTTCGGATCACCGCTGATTCCAAATCTGCGCTACAATCTCGCCCTCAACGAGGATCTTTGTCCCGCGCCTTCTTGGACCACGGGGCTTCTTACATTTTTAGCGCGAGGTTGTCAGCATGTTCATCGATGCAAAATCCGGTCTTCATTTTCCGCATAGTCTGCCCTTGCCGCGAATCGTCCTGTTGATTGCTTTGGCGCTCCTGGCCGCCATCGCCTCCTCCGCCCAATCCCTCGACGATCTCAAGAACGATGGCAAAAATTCCGATAACGTTCTCACCTACGGCATGGGCTACTCGCTGCAGCGCTACAGCCCGCTCAAGCAGATCGACAACGCCAACGTCAAGCGCCTCGTCCCCATTTGGAATCTCAGCCTCGACAATCAATGGGGCGAGCAGGCGCAGCCGCTCGTCTACAACGGCGTGATCTACGTCACCGATTCCAAGGCCACGGTTGCCATTGACGTCGCTACCGGCAGACAAATTTGGAAAACTCCTGTCGATTGGCCTGCCGATATGGTTCGCGTGGTCTGCTGTGGTGTCTCCAACAAAGGCGCCGCCATTTTTGATGGCAAAGTTTTCCGCACCGCGCTTGACGCGAACGTGATCGCTCTCGACATGAAAACAGGCAAGGAACTCTGGCGCCAGAAAGCCGCGGAATGGAAAGTTGGCTACTCCATGACTGCCGCGCCGCTCATCGCGGACGGCGTGCTCATCACCGGTATTTCCGGCGCCGAATATGGCACGCGCGGTTTTCTCGACGGCTGGGATCCGCAAACCGGCACGCATCTTTGGCGCCGATACACCATTCCTGCGTCGGGTGAAAAGGGAAGTGACACGTGGCCCAAGGGCGACAGCTATCTCCGCGGAGGCGGTTCGACCTGGATCACCGGTTCCTATGATCCTGATCTTGACCTCGTCTATTGGGGCACCGGCAATGCTGGCCCGTGGAACGCGCAGAAGCGCCCTGGCGACAATCTCTACACCGCTTCGCTTCTCGCACTGAAGCCCAAGAGCGGAGAAATCGCCTGGTATTACCAGTTCACTCCGCACGACATGTACGACTATGACGCTGTTTGGGAGCCCATACTCGCCGACATCACCGTCGAGGGCCAGCCGCGCAAAGTTGTCATGCAATTCAATCGCAACGGCTTCCTTTACGTTCTCGATCGCACCAATGGAAAGCTTCTCGCCGCTAATCCTTACGAGAAGGTGAACTGGGCCAGCGCCATCGACATGAAGACCGGCCGCCCCATCGAAACCGATGTCTCGAAGAGATTACTTGCCGGTGAAGAAGTCGAACTCTGGCCTCAGACTCGCGGCGGAAAAAACTGGCCGCACGCCGCTTTCAATCCTGAAACGGGTTTGCTCTACGCCAACACCATGCACATGGCCAGCATGTACAAATTCGTTCCCGAGCAGCCTTTCGTTTCCGGCACGCGCTACATGTTCATCGAGAATAAATATGTTCCACAGCAGGGCGAGCCCCTCGCGCACATGGACGCTGTCGATCCGCTCACCGCGAAAGATGTCTGGCGCGCGCCCATTCTCGATCATCCGCAGTGGTCTGCCATGCTCGCCACTGGCAGTGGACTGCTTTTCACCGGCAAGGAAACCGGCGAATTCATCGCCGTCGACGCGGAAACCGGAAAAACTCTCTGGCAGTTTCAGACCGGCTCCGGCATCAACGCGCAGCCCATCACTTACACGCACAACGGCCAGCAGTACGTCACCATTCTCTCCGGTATCGGCGGCTTGTACTTGAATCAGGCCCGCGAAGCCTTGAAGAACGTCCCCCAAGGCGGCTCCGTCTGGACTTTTGCCCTCTTCCCGCAGTAATAGCCGTCGTTGTCGCAGCGGACTTCAACCTGCTAACTATTGTTTTTTTAGGCGCTGTCATCCCGAGCGAGCGCAGCGACGAGGGATCTCTCTTCGCTTTTGAATTTGCTGTTTGTTTTCGTTTGTCATCCCGAGCACAGCGAAGGATCTCTGTGCGGCTTTTCTTTTACGTTGTCATCCCGAGTGAGCGAAGTGGGTTTCTTCGCGACGAGGGACCTGCTTTTTCTTTGGTTTTGCGGCACTTGGCTTTTGCTCTCGCTCTGTTAAATTAATTCCGAGGAAAAATCCCATGTGTCGCATTGCATTCGTTGCTGCTCTCGCGCTTGTTTGCCTCCCGGCCATTTCCGCCCCATCCGCAAAAAAGCCCTCGCAAAAATTCACCAAAAAACAAATCGCCCATGGCGCCGATGTGTACGCTCGCAACTGCTCTCCCTGCCACGGCGCCCACATGGACGATCCAAACGGCGCTTTCGATCTCCGCACTTTTCCGCCCGACCAGCATGACCGCTTCGTTAACTCCGTCACCAACGGCAAGAACAGCATGCCGCCCTGGGGTAGCCTGCTGAAACCCGCCGATATCGAGGCGCTCTGGGCCTACGTGATGGCGGGCCAGAAACACACCACTCCTTCTAAATCGAAGGGAAGTGGCACAAATTGAAAGGGAATTGTCTTAGCTTGCCTTCGAACGCGGTAAAAAGGACTAATTCACCGCGTGTTCGGGTCGCTCTTCTGTCGCCGCATCCGGCGCCAGCGGAAACACGGCAATCACCACCGTGCCTTTGTTGCCGCTCGTTGTGATCTCGATCGTCCCGCGCAGTTGCTTGATTCTCTCTCGCATTCCCCGAATTCCCACCCCTGGCTTTGCCCCGTCGCGCGATGCTCCATCCGTTCCCGTCGGCATTCCCTTGCCATAATCGCGCACTTCCAATCTCACCTGCTGCGCGTCGCGCGTCAGTTTGATCGCTGCCGTATCACTGCCCGAATGCCGGTGAATATTGGTCAGGCATTCCTGCACGATGCGAAAAACAGCCGTCTCCATCTCACTCGAAAGGCGTCCAAGGTCCTCCGGAATTTCCAGTTCCACAGGGATTTTGCTTCGCTCCGCATAGCCTTCTACATACCAGCGCAGCGCCGATCCCAATCCCGATTCATCCAGCAGCGGTGGATGCAGCAAGTGCGAAATGGTCCTGAGCTCTTTCGACATTTCCTGCACCAGCGCCAGGCACTCGTTCATGGTTTTCGTCCCGCGCGCGCTATCCGGTTTGATTTCGCGCTGCAGCACCGCGAGATTCAGCCCCAGCGCCGTAACCATTTGCCCCGAGCTGTCGTGCAACTCTCGCGCGATGCGCCGCCTCTCTTCATCCTGCGTTTGCAGCAGTCGTCCTGAAAGCGCTCGCAGATCCTCTTCCGCCCGCTGCAGCTCGATCGTTCGTTCCAGTACCTTTACTTCCAGATCAGAATGCGCCCGCTCCAGCGCCCTTCGCAGTTCGCGTTCTCGTTCCGCCGCCTCCCGGCGGATTCGCGCCATGGTCAGGTGCGCTCCCACACGCGCTAGCAGTTCCCGCGCCGTGAAAGGTTTCACCAGGTAATCGTCCGCGCCCGCATGCAACCCTTCCACGCGCGATTCCTCTCCCGCTCGCGCTGAAAGCAGAATCACGGGCTTCGGCCGCGTCGCCGGATTTTCCCTCAATCGCTTGAGAATTTCGAATCCGCCCACTCCAGGCATCATCACGTCGGTCAGCACCAAATCCGGATCGAGTTCCGCCACCGCCTCGAGCGCGTCTGCTCCGTTCGACACGGCATGCACCCGATACCGCTCCCCCAGCAACCGGCTCAAATACTCGCGCATGTCCGCGTTATCGTCCGCCAGCAAAATTAACTGTCTCTCTTCGCCAATTTGCAGCGAAGGTTTTGTTTCCAGGTCGCCGCCGGTGAAGGATCCCAGCACCGATGCGGGCGTCGTGGCTGGCGCCTCATCCCCCGGCAACCACCGTAAGGCCTCTTCCACATAGCTGTCCGCCCGCACCGAACTTGACGCCAGCGTCCGTTGCGTCTCGATCCTGTCCGCCGGCAAATGCGTTTTACCCAGCGGAATTGACACCGTGAATTTGCTTCCCTTCCCGTACTCGCTTTCCACCTTCACCGATCCGCCGTGGAGGTTCGCCAGTTCCTGCACCAACGCCAATCCAATGCCCGTGCCTTCGAACGTTCGCCCGCGCGCCCCTTCCACCCGGTGAAATCGTTCGAACAGCCGCGGCAACTCCGCCTCCGGAATGCCCGTGCCGGTATCGGCTACGGTGAGCTCCACATTCTTGTCCACCACCTTCAGTTCCACTCGGATTTCGCCTTCGAACGTGAACTTCAGCGCATTGGAAAGAAGATTCAGCACGATCTTCTCCCACATGTCCCGGTCCACATACACCGGTCCCGGCAACGTGGCGCAGTCCACATTCAACTTCAGCCCGGCCCGCTCGACCGCCGACCGGAAAACGCTCGCCAGATCGGTCGTGAAGTTGGCCAGATCAGTGGGCTGGTAGACCGCCTGCACGCGCCCTGCTTCAATTCTTGAGAAATCCAGCAGCGAATTTACCAGCTTCAGCAGCCGCAGACTGTTGCGGTGGGACACGAGCAGGTTCTGATACAACTCCGCTGGCACGCGATCGTCCGCGTGCGCCAGTGCATCTTCTAGAGGTCCTAGCATCAGCGTAAGCGGCGTCCGGAACTCATGGCTCACATTGCTGAAGAACGTCGTCTTTGCCCGATCCAGCTCCGCCAGTTCTTGCGCCCGCGTGCGTTCGAATTCCAGGTCGCGCGCATCCACAACTCCCTTCGCAATCTGCCCGGCCACCAGATTGAAAAATGTGCGGTAATTATCGTCCAGTAATTTCCGCCGGTTTACCCCCGCCGCCAGCACGCCAAAGGGTCTCGGCTGTCCGCTTTGCCACAGCGGCTTGAATACCATCTCGTGTGGCGGCGCGTCCCAGGCTCCGCCGGGAAGTTTTAACGCCTCGCCATCGACATCGTGTGCTTCCACTGGCTTGCGGCTTTTGGCCACTTCCCGTAAGTACCGCGCGATTTTCTTTTCGCGGTCCTCGATCTGCACTTCCGCGCGGCAAAATGCATGCGCCTCTTCGATTCCGGCCCAGGCTGCGGCCTTCGCCGTGTGCCCCTCTTCGTCTAGCCGGTACAGTACCGCGAACGGAACGTCCCAGGGATTCTGCGCCAGCACCTCCGCGCAAATCTTCCAGGCCTCTGCTTCGCTTTTTGCGTCCGCGCTTCTCGCCGCCAAATCGCGCAGCGTATGTAGCCGCCGTTCGCCGATCACTTGTTCCGTAGTTTCCGTTACCGGCGTGAACACTCCGCCCACTCCGCCCGATTCGTCGCGAATTGGCGTATATGAAAACGTGTGATAGGTCTCTTCCGGATAGCCGTGCCGCTCCAGCAGCAGCAACAAATCGTCCGACCACGTCGCCTCGCCCGTGGTCACCACCTTCTCCAGCATCGGCCCGATGATGTCCCAGATCTCATGCCAGATTTCTCGTCCGGGCCGCCCAAGTGCCGCCGGATGCTTCGACGCCAGTGTCCGCCGATACGCGTCGTTGTAAAGCATCACCAGCTCGGGTCCCCACCAGATCAGCAAGTCGAACCGCGAGCTCAGGCAGATGCCCACCGCCGTCTTCAGGCTCTGCGGCCAATTCTCCACCCTCCCTACCGGCGTCTTCGACCAATCCATCGAGCGCATCAGCGCGCCCACTTCACCTCCCCCGCCGATGCACTGCAGTTCCGGCCTCGCCGCCTTCAACGGAACAGGCCCGCCGCTCGCGCCCGCTTTGCCGTTTCCGGAAACCAACTCCGGCCGCCTCGCGCGCATTACCTCTTCAATCGACGCCACTAGGTCCCGCACAATCTCTTGTTTCGAAACGTAGCGGTTCGCTCCCGCCTCAATTGCTCGCGGCCCCATGTCCGCCGCCTCGTGCTGGCTTAACACCACGATGGGCAGTTCCGGCTGCTCTTTCCGGATTTTCCGCGCCGCTTCCAGGCCATTCATCCGCGGCATATTTACGTCCAGCACCAGCACATCGGGTTTCAGCTCACGCACCTTCGCGCAGGCATCTTCGCCGTCCACTGCCTCGCCACACAATTCCCACCCTTCGCGCCCGGTCAGCAGCGAGCGTAGCCCGCGGCGCACAATTTCGTGATCGTCTGCAATTAGGATTCGCAATGCCATGGATGGAGTAACCCGCCTCCGAGGTAGGTGTTCTATACGCTCAAATTTAGTTACAGCGACGGGTGTCTGGCTGGCAAACCGCAAGCCCCTTAGATTTGCCCCCCCAGATTTAGCCACCAATTACATTCGACACGTTATTTTATGGCAATACAGGTTTTTCCTTAGTCCGCGCTTGGGCCCTCACTTCCATCTGGTGCAGTAGTGACCGGCAAAGCCAACGCGCTGATCGCTATCGGGAGCGGAGACAAATAAGGGGGGGCACGGCACCTGCAAGTTGCCTCGCAAGGCCGGAATCAGCGGAAATCCTCAACAGAGGGATTGAGTGCAATAGTTGACGTCGGACTTCGTCAGAACAACGGATTGCCCCGGTGAACGGCTAAACGATGCCTGAAACCTCAGCTTGAGGTCCCACACCGGCAGCGTAAGGCACCACTATCGATTCGTCTTGTTCCAATTTTTCTTGATGCGGGTCTTTACCCAGCTTCCCAGCGCCACGTAATCTCGCTGGCCCAGAAGGCGCGCCTCTTCAGCCGTTTCGCCGATTTTCAGCAACAGCTCGCCTCTTTGCTTGGTGTCCATGCTGTCGTATTGCTCTTGTGCTGTCATAAACTCTCCTCTGCTCCACTGCAAGGTACCGGCGCCGAAAGCAGGCTTACTGCTACGCGTCTTCTTCCAACATCGGAACAAATCTCTTTTCTACTTCTTCGTGGCTGATCGGCAAAGCAACATCCAACTGCACATGAAAGTGCTCTTTTCCCGCAACCTGTGCCGTGATGTCAGCCAACTTGGCTGTCCGCTGGTGGCAGGTGTAGGTGACTTGTTTACCGCTGCGTGTCGCCGAACTCCACCCTTCTCGCTTCATCGAGTCCCATCGCATACTTCAATTGTGTTCCCGCTGCTTCGCGCCGCCGTTTCGCCCATTCCTTATCCCACGCTCGATTCACGTCTCAGCTCGGGTTTTGGCGGGTTGATCAGCGTGAATAACTCTTCCTGGATTTTGCGGTATCGCTCATAGGCCACCAGTTCCACCGTCTTCTGCCGGATCAGATCGTGATACAACGTCCAACTATACGGGTCGGGCGTCGCGGCCAGCAGCACGCTCAATTTGTCCGCTTCCTGCGAAAAAAGGCTGAACGCCTTATCCATTCGCTCCAATAAGGCTTTCCGGTTATCCGAATATTGCATGGGGGATCTCTTCCAGTCGTTGATGTTCATAGCAGTTGACCTTCGGTCTCTGCCCTCATCTGGTCTGCGATCCGAACAGTTTTTTTCGGCCCGTTGAATTTCGGCTCGCCCAGCGGAATGGCTACGCTTGCGTTCAATTTAAACCCCAAGCCCGGCTCTGGCCCCTGCCCCGATCGTACTTCTCCAGGTAGCCGCTATTTTCCTGTCTTCTTCGTTCGGAGTTTCAATCTGCACGGAGCCATGGATTGACTGATCGCCCGGTCGCGAGAAATCCCCTTGGTTCTTCATAATAAAGTCGAAGTTGCTCGCCAAAGTTTCCGAATGATACGAATTCGCAAAATTCATCGTGGCATTTTCCAGCTGCGGCCTGGACGTGTCCGATCGCGGCGTGGCATATCGGAAAGCCAGCGTTCCGTAGCCGCGCTTGGCAATCGTCCACACCTCCATCAGGCTCAACGGCAGTCTAGCCACGTTCTTGTATTCGACGTGAACCGAGCATGGTCCGCCGGAACCGATGAGTTCGTCCCATGCCGAAATTACTGCCAGTTCCAAAGCTCGATCCAGTTCCATTTCTCCTCCAGTCTTTCACCTGAACTGTTTGCATCCTGCCCCGCCCTGAAGCAGGCGCTTGTTAGTACATGCCGCCCATACCATGATCGTGGCCTGCGCCGGCCGCCACAGCGACTTCATCCTCGTGAATTTCGGCGATGAGCACTTCCGTCGTCAGCATCAGCCCCACCACCGACGCGGCATTCTGCAACGCCAGCCGTGTGACTTTCGCCGGATCAATGACTCCCGCTTTGATCATGTCGCCGAACTCCCCAGTCTCTGCGTTGAATCCAAAATTGTCGTCCTTCGCCTCGCGCACCCGATTCACGATGATGGCTCCCTCGTGCCCGGCGTTTTGTGCGATCTGCCTCGTCGGTTCCTCAAGAGCGCGCTTCACAATCGCCACGCCCGTGGCCTCATCGTCCTCCAACTTGAGCTTGTCGAGCGCCGCAATGCACCGCAGCAGAGCCACTCCTCCGCCCGGTACAATCCCTTCTTCCACTGCCGCGCGGGTTGCATGCATCGCGTCTTCCACGCGCGCTTTCTTTTCCTTCAACTCCGTCTCGGTTGCAGCGCCCACCTTGATTACCGCCACTCCGCCCACCAGCTTGGCCAGCCGCTCCTGCAGCTTTTCCTTGTCGTAGTCCGAGCTGGAATCTTCGATCTGCATGCGCATCTGCTTGAGGCGCGCTTCGATCTCATTCGCCTTGCCCGCGCCCTCAATGATCGTGGTCTTGTCCTTGTCGATGATCACCTTTTTGGCGCGGCCCAGATCTTCCAGCGCAACATTTTCGAGTTTGGTACCCAGGTCTTCCGTGATGGCTTTCCCGCCCGTCAAAATCGCAATGTCTTCCAGCATGGCCTTGCGGCGATCCCCAAATCCCGGCGCTTTTACCGCCACGCATTGCAGCGTGCCGCGCAGCTTGTTTACCACCAGCGTTGCCAGCGCTTCTCCTTCGATATCTTCCGAGATAATCAGCAGCGGCTTGTTCATCTTGGTGGTCTGCTCCAGCAGTGGCAGAATCTCACGCAAAGAGCTCACCTTCTTCTCGTGGATCAGAATCCGCACATCGTCCAACACGCATTCCATGCGGTCGGCATTCGTCACGAAATAAGGCGACAGGTAACCGCGGTCGAACTGCATGCCCTCGACCACATCCAGCGTGGTCTCCATGGTCTTCGATTCTTCTACCGTGATCACGCCATCTTTCCCTACTTTTTTCATTGCTTCGGCGATGATCGTGCCGATCTGCCGGTCGTTGTTCGCGCTGATCGTGCCCACTTGCGTGATCATCTCCCCCTTCACGTCGCGGTGCAGCTTCTTGATTTCTTCAACGGCGGCCTCGACCGCTTTCTCGATCCCGCGCTTCAACGCCATGGGATTCGCGCCGGCCGCCAGCGTTTTTACCCCTTCGCGGAAGATGGCCTGCGCCAATACGGTGGCCGTAGTCGTGCCGTCCCCCACGACGTCGGAGGTCTTCGATGCCACTTCCTTCACCATTTGCGCCCCCATGTTTTCGAGCGCATCCCGCAATTCGATTTCCTTCGCCACCGTCACTCCGTCCTTGGTGATGATCGGCGCTCCGAATTTCTTCTCGATCACCGCGTTGCGGCCCTTCGGCCCCAGCGTGATTTTCACCGCGTCCGCCAGAATGTTCACTCCGCGTAGAATCGCCTGCCGCGAACTCGTGCCCGTTACAATTTGTTTTGCCATGGAATTTCACCCTCCCGGGTTCTCTGCCGATTTCTGTCCGGCTGCGCATTGCCAAACCGGAGAAATTACTTCTTGCTGCCGGCGGCTGCTTTCGCTCCGCCCAGTTTCGCCAGAACTTCTTCTTCGCGAAGAATCAGGTACTCGTGGTCATCCACGCTGATTTCGTTCCCGGTGTACTTGCCGAATAGAATCCGGTCGCCCACCTTCACGTCGATCGGCACGCGCTTTCCTTTCTCCATCTTTCCAAGCCCTACCGCCACGACTTCTCCCTCTTGCGGTTTTTCCTTGGCTGAATCGGGAATGATGATTCCGGACTTTTCAACTTCTTTGGGTTCAAGCCTGGTCACCAAAATCCGGTCGTGCAGGGGAACCACCGTACTCACTGCCATGTTATGCAGAGTCATTGTTCCTTTACCTCCGATCAAATTTCCTAGTGCTAATCCGTTGCGTCGCTGGAAAGCGGTACTACGGCCGAAACGCCTTCAGGTTGGCCTGCCGCTGCGTTTCTAGATCGGCCGCGTCCTTTTTGTCGCGGTCAATTGCCTTCTGTGGCGCGTCCACGCGGGCCTGCGCCGCGGCCTCGGTAATCGACGCATCCGCTTGCGCGTTCATCTGCTTTGTGAGCACCACCAGCCGGAAAGCATTCAGGAAGGGCTCGCGCGAAAGAGTCACCGAATATTTTGTGTCGTCCCATTGGGCGATGGTGGCATCGGTTCCATAGCCGGGGTTCCTGGTGGTTGAAACCGCGGATGTCTTCTGAGTGGCCAGGCCGTAGCTTTTCGAGATCGCCGCAGTCATATCGGAATCCGTTAGTCCGGCCGTCGCGTCATTGTCGTATGTGGCCACAATCTTGTAGAGCGTGCCATTGTAGAAAGTAAAAATTACTTTTTGCACCGGCTCCGGTTTCGCCAGGAAATTCATCGCCACCGGCCACCATTCCATTTGCTGGATTGCGGCCGGACTTTGTTGGATTGAGGTTGCCTGGTCCATCTGCTGACCCACTTGCTTCGAAACCTGGGCCAGGCTCGTTCCCAGCGAAAACTGCCGGTATTTGGAAAGGTCCTGCGCGTGAAGGAGCGGAACACAAAGCAGCATCGCCCCCAGGCTGATCAAGATATTCCTCGTCGTTTTCATCTCGCTATCTCCTCTGGCCCGCTCATCGCCGTGCAGCTCTGTCGTGTCACCCTTTGGCGGAAGAATTCGCCTTTCCAGGTTTTGCCGCAGGCAAACCTTGTCTAGCCAGCGAATCATTCGGCGCCCTAGCACGTCGGAGATGATCGGATCAAAAGCCCATGAACATCGCCGTAACGGAAATCCGCTCGCAATCGTTTTCTCCACCGCTCACCTCGAATCATCGCCGCTGAAACTTCTTCTCTAATTCGTCGAACCGTATTCCTGTCTTCCGCCAAAGAGCCGCGACAAAATCGTCAGCGCCGCTGCTCCGACGATTGCCGCCAGGCTCGTGTATACCAAATCCCCTTCGAAACGCTGGCCGCTTGCTCCGGCGATAAATCCGCCGGCTACTCCGCCCGCCACGCCCATCACCGTATCCATCAGCAGGTCGCGTCCCTCTCCCGACATCACCTTGCCCGCCACCCAACCCGCTCCCGCACCCTCAATCACGACCAGTAGAAGGGTCCATAGCAAGTGATCCATGGCTCGCTCCTTAAACCAACCCCGCCGGTATGATCTTGTGGAAGGTCGAGTTCGTCACGTCGAAGGTTTCAATCTGTGGTGTTCCATCGATATATTGCGAAACGATCTTCATGACGTTCGGATAGACGGTTCTGTTGTACACATCTGCGCTCTCGGCCCGGTCCCACAGGCTGATGGCAAAGGCTTCCGTTCCGCTTTGCGTCACGAAAGTGATCTCGTCCTGAAAGCCTTTCAGTTTTCGCAGCATCGGAATAACTTCCGTATCGAGCTTGTGGGTCAATTCGGCGACGCAATTGGCCTTCAGACGCATCTGCACTCGGCGTGCGAACATGGGATCTCCCCGGCTCGGTCTCTGAGCCAAGCGCCTTGTTAAATATTCAAAGCGAATTATCTTGTGCTTAACCACATTGAGTTAATTAACTTGAATTGTCAATCAAATTGTTGCATTATGAAGGTAAGTTAACCACATTTGTGAAACGATAGGAGTTATCGCGTGGACGTTCCTTTGTTGATAAAGCAGCGCTTAGACGATTTGAAGCTGGAACAAAAGGACTTGGCCACGGCCGCCGGCGTCACCGACTCTTACGTCTCACAGTTGCTCTCGGGTAAGAAACTACCCCCGGCGCCAGACCGGTCGGACATCTATGCCAAGATGGAAAAGTTTCTGAAGCTCTCTCCAGGCTCCCTTACCGAGCTGGCCGGCCATCAGCGAAATGAGCACGTCAAAAGAAGCTTGGGGGAGGCGCCTCCGCCCCTGTACAAGGGTGTTCGCGATCTGATTCTGCGCAAATGCGCCCCTGAAAAGGTAAACGAGGTGCGCGCCTTGTTTGAGGCTCGGCCTTTCGGCGATCTGGAGCGGCTGGTTACGCAAAAGCTTCTCGACGTGGCCAAGAGAATCGCCAAGGAAGAGCTCGAAAGCGAGAACTGGTTGCACCTGGTGGCCCGCATGAGCGGCCGCAGCGACGAGGAAATGAGAGTCACCATGCTCGATTTCCTGGACACCGACATTTTCAATATTTCCGTCGACAATTGTGTCTCGTTCCTCGAACCCCTCATCGACTCCTGGGATATCGACTTGTCCACTTTCGCTTTGGAAATTGTGCTCAATAAGCGCCTCGCTCCCGGCAACCCCAAAAAGTTCGAGTTCGTCGAGACCGATTCCGGAGACTTTCCTCGCGAAGAGCCAGGCTTCAAGGAATTTCTCGAGAATGATTCCTTCCGCTCCAACGCCACACCCGATGAAGTTGAGTTTCTCAAAAATCTAAAGTTCCGTGGCAGGCGTCCCACCGCCCTCTACTACTACCGCGAACTTCAGAACCTCCGCGATCCCCTCCACTTCCGGGAGATCTCCATTGCCCCCATGCAGAAATACGGTGAGGCCGGCGCAGTCGAGAAGCAGATGCAGCTCCACGCGCGCCAGGGTGCCGTCAAGCGCTGGTCCACCAAAAAGAAGTAACCTCCGGCCAGCAGTCCCGAGGGCATCGCTTGGCCGGGCCTGCCTATCGGGAGTTCGTTGATTTCTCCGCCGTAACTACCTGTTGAAATGCCCCATTCATTTGGGTAGCTTGGTCCGAGGATTATGGACAGGTGGCAGAATTCGGAAGGAGTCGGAGTAACCAAGCCGGAGGTTCGAGCCACAACCGGTTCTTGCCAAACGTCGTCCGCGGCGTACCTTGCAGCCCTCAAAATCGCCACTGTTGCTCACAGAACGGGACCTAATCCGCCCCTGATTTACTCTCGGTTTTCACCGATTTATCTCGACACGTCGCGCCGAGAAAAAACCGCCTTAACTCCAATGCTTTCAGCGAAACGGTCTCTTTTCTCGACACACAAAACGGGTCATCTCAGAACCCGAAATTTCCCTTCCGGCGCGGGGTAGAACAGACGTCTGACGGTGGACGCTTGTACTCACCGGTTTCTGAAACCCGCTTTCCCAGCCAAACCCAATGCTATAATGAAGCTTCCCCTCGGGCGCGGCGCGCATCCGATATTCATACGCTGGAAAGAGGAAGCCCTTCATGAGTCCTTTGGCAAAAAAGATCGTCATAGCCGTCTCCCTGGTCGTCCTGGTTTATGTTAGCGCCGGTTACGTTCTCGGCCGCTCTTCGGACGACAAGGCCTTTCGCGCTCTCACCGCCTATAGCGAGGTTCTCGAGCACATCCAGCGCGATTACGTCGACGATCCCAATCTTCATTCTGTGACCGCCGGCGCTCTGCACGGCCTGCTCGACTCTCTCGACCCTCAATCCGGCTACATGAGCGCGCTCGAATACGCCGACTACAAGGAAAAGAGCTCCAACGAGGCAAAAGGCGCCGCCGGACTTACGCTTACCAAGCGTTTCGGTTATATCGCCGTGATTTCCGATCTTCCCGATAGCCCCGGGGAAAAAGCCGGACTTCGCATGGGCGACGTGATTGAGAAGATCGCTGGATTCACCACCGGCCAGATGACCATCGACCAGGCTCAGGTTCTCCTCACTGGGCAGCCCGGCAGCACCGTAAAACTTTCTGTGATTCGCCGCGGCAAAACCGAGCCTCAGGATGTGGACATTACTCTCGCCAGGCTTGCGCCCCCCAAAGTCGTCGAGGAAAAAGTGGAAGGCGATATCGGCTACCTCCGCGTTTCCGAATTCACCGCTGGCATGACCAAGCAGATTCACGACGAACTCTCTCAACTCGAGCATCAGGGCGCGCACAAGCTCATCCTCGATCTACGCGATTGCTCCTCCGGTGACGATAAAGAGGGAATTTCCACCGCTCAGCTTTTCGTGCCTTCCGGCACCATCACCACTCTCAAAGGCCAAACGGTTTCTCCCATCGTCTCCACCGCAGATGCTTCGAAAGTCGCCTGGAAGCAGCCGGTCACCGTGCTGATCGGCAACACCACCGCCGGCCCAGCCGAAATCGTGGCCAGCGCCATCGCCGATAATCATCGCGGCGAAACGGTCGGTGATCGCAGCTACGGCGTCGCTTCCATGCAGAAGCTCATCCAGCTCGATGATGGCTCGGCGCTCGTCCTCACCGTGGCCGATTACTACACCCCAAACGGGAAGGAAATTCCGACCAACGGCGTGATCCCAACCGAAGTGGTCCATCCAGTTATGGATGACACTACGGCCGAAGTCCCGGATATGCCGGCGCCATCCAGTTCCCCGAGCGATCCCGTGGTGAAAAAGGCCATCGAAATTCTGCAAAACGGATCGTCTCAGCGGAAGGCCGCCTGAGGATTGCCTGAAAATCGCCGCGGTCTGGCGAGCCGGAGTTTTTGCTCCGGTTCTCACTCGGCATCCCCACTAATTCTCAGCAAGAACGCTTTCTTTTCGCATTGCGTTCGGAATTTTTTTCCTCTCTCTTTTTCGATTTTTCTCGCGTTTTCGCTGCTGTTTCTCTCCGGTTGCGAAAAATCATCCGTGAAGAAATCTCAGTTGCGTGGAGTGACTACCGAAATTGTCGCTGCCGCGCAACGCGTCTCCGGCCACAAAGTCGAAGTCACCGTTCATCGCGGTGCTGCCAACACGATCTTTGTCTCGCTCGCGAATCCCGCTCAGAGGATCGCGCTGCGGCGTGAATTCGCGGACATCGCGCAGCGCCACAAGCTCGCTATCGTGGAAGTTTCCTCGGGCGACGTGAACAGTTTCGAACTTTCGTTCCAGGGCACGCGCACGCAAATCGTTCGCGTGGTCACTCCTCTCGTTGCGGGCGCGCATTCCGTTTCGCGCCAGGGCGGCGCGCTGCTCGCCATTATCATCGACGATCTTGGCAACGACCGTTCCGCTGGAAATGCCGTGGTTTCGCTTCCGTTTCCGGTAACCGTTTCCGTGCTCCCCAATCTTCCGTATTCCGCGGATATCGCCGAAGAAGCCTACCACCGCGGCGACCAGGTGCTGCTGCATCTGCCGATGGAAGCGCAATCCGCGAGCGCGCAGCCGGAATCGGCCGAGCTTCGCGTAGGCATGAATGCGAACCAAGTGCGCGGAGCATTGTCTTCCATGCTGGATACCGTTCCGCATGTTGTCGGTGTGAACAACCACGAGGGCTCGCGCGCCACATCCGATCCGGCCCTGATGAACGAGCTGATGCCTGCGCTGCACGAGCGCGCCCTGTTCTTTATCGACAGCCGCACTTCCGCCTCCACCGTCGCGTACGACGCGGCGCAACACTCGGGCGTGGCTTCAGCATCGCGCAAAGTTTTTCTCGACGACCAAGTCGATCGCGATGCAATCGACGCGCAAATCAATCTCGCCGTGCGAGATGCCTCCCGCGATGGCTCGGCCATTGCCATCGGCCATCCCCATCCCGAAACCATCGCCGTTCTTGCGAAAAGCGCGTCATCTTTCGAAGCGCAGGGTGTTCGTCTGGTGTTCGCTTCCGACCTGGTCCACTAGCGGTTGATTTTCGCCTGTCATTTAGAACAGTCGCGGTGCTAGTACAAAAGCTGACCGTTTGATCCATTTTCCGTTCCACAGCGCATCGGTACTCTGCATTCACCAGCCCTGCAACGAATTCGGTGATTTGCGGGGAGAGGAGGAGAACGTGTCCTACTGGATTGGAACATCAGCCCCCACAGATGCCGGCATGAGCGATTTCAAGGAATGTTTGAAGCACCTGCGCAACGGGCACAGGGAAGACGCCCTGTTGCATGCGCGGCGCGCGCTCGGCATCGCGCCGAAGAATCCGTTCTATCTCTCTTATACGGGATTGCTGGCGGCACTCGCTGAGCAGCGTTACGCCGACGCGGAAGTGCTCTGCCGTGAGGCCATCGACATGCGGCACAATCACGCGCAGCTTTACCTGAATTTAGCGGAAGTGTATCAGCACGCTGGCCGCGCACAGGAAGCCATTCAGGTGCTCGAAAAGGGGCTCGTCTCCGCGGGGCGCGATTTCAGAATTCGCCGTGCACTCGAGAAAATGGGGATGAGGCGGGAACCGGTGCTCACATTCCTACATCGAAGCCATCCACTCAACCGCACGCTCGGGAAATGGCGGCACCGCCTTTCCGGTCCGCCAAAAGCAGCCTAAAAAAAAGCTAAAACGATTGCGAAGTTTTGCGGCGATTTACTTGTCAGCTCTGACCCAGGGGCAGAAAGTATTGCGTTCCTTTGACGGGCTGGCGGAGCCGCCGCAGTAGCTCGCGCAGATCGCCATTGCGCTCAACAAAATCGATCTCGGACGTATCGACAACCAGCAGATTCGAACCCGAATAGCGAAAGAAAAAGTGCTCGTAGGCGTTGGCGACGGTCTGTAAGTATTCGGCTGATATTTCGTTTTCTTCAGGAAGCCCCTTTTTCGTCAGGCGCGAGCGCAGAACTTCCGGAGTGGCTTGCAGGTAAATCACCAAATCCGGAGTGGGAACCGAAGGCGCAAAGCTGTCGAAATACTTTTCGTAAAGCTTCAGTTCATCATTGTCCAGGTTGATGTACGCGAAAATCTTGTCCTTCTCGAAAAGGAAATCCGCCACCACTGGAGCGGTGTGATTCTCGATTTCAGACTCCATCAGAAGCCGGTGCCGTTCGTAGAGGAAGTGCATTTGAGCGGCGAATGCCGAGCCGGGTTTTTCATCGTAGAAGTCGCTGAGAAAAGGATTGTCGTCGCAATCGAAAATTCGCCGCGCGGAAATATTTTCAGCCAATGCTTTCGCCAGCGTGGATTTCCCGACGCGAATTGGCCCTTCGACCACGATGTAATGGGGTGCTTTGAAAGCTGGTTCGAACATGACGCGCGATTATATCAAAGCGAACCGCAGCGCCTTGCTAACGTTAAGGACTTAGGATTCAGTCGCAAAGCGCTAACTGTCTCGAACACGCTCGGTAAGCTGAGCACCCGCCATGCAATAACATCCCACCGATCGCTTTAAGAGGAGAATCATCTCGTGCCCGGGAGTTTTAGCGTCCATCCCCGGAGGCGGACTTTGGGCACAAACGCGAGGCCTACGTTAGGAAGTAAATCAAAAAAAAGGGAAGCTACCTGACCGTTGGCCTCGCACTATTTCCGCTCTTGCCCATCCATGAGCTTGCCTGGAAAAGTTGCCATGGTGCCCCACATGAATTTATGCTCAACACATATCAAAGATGATTCAGGTCCGGAACGTTCCCGAGAGCGTGCATCGTGGTTTGAAGGCGCAGGCGGCCCGAGCCGGTCTGTCTCTCTCAGACTTTCTGCTGGCGGAGATGCGTCACCTTGCCGGGCGACCCTCCATTGCGGAACTGCGGAAACGCTTGCATCGCCGCTCTCGTGTTGCAAGCCCGGTATCGGCGGCAAAAGCAGTCCGCCAAGAGAGGGATGGTGCGATATAGCCTGAGGCCTATATTCGGGAGCGACATCCGTTACAGTTTGTATCAGGACATCCGTTGCACCCGAGTTGGATAGAGTCTTCGGCCAGGAGGCCGGGGACCATGCCATGGGAGAGTGCGGATGTGAGCGAACAGAGAGTGAAGTTTGTGGTGCGCGCAGCCAGCAAGAAAGAAAGGATGACCACGTTTTGTCGCGAATTCGGCATTTCGCGAACGACGGGATATCGCTGGCGCCGCCGCTGCGAGCAGGCCGGCAGCCTGATCGCAGTGATGGAGCACAGTCGTCACCCGAAGCAAAGCCCGGCACAGACCGCCGCGCAGAGAGAACAGCCCCGCTACGTTGGTGGCGAGCGCTGCACACGAAGAGAGATCCCTCGACTCGCTGAACATTTTGTGCGCGCCCTATCCGGGCGCGGCTCGCTTTGATGACAAGGGTAGTTGGTGCTAACGGCGAGACGGAGGTAACGACGTGCTGATGGCGACAGCGAGAATTACTTTGAGCCCGTCAGCTGAGGGAATGATCTCGATAAAAGTTCAGTTGGACCAAGTTTTTGCGAGCAAGGTGATGATCCGCGAGAGCGCATCCACATCGCGCGTGTCAATTACTTCACCGGGCGAATGCGAGTAGCGCAGCGGCCAGCTGAGAGGAATATCGATTGAGCCATACTGGAGAAAGGCGCTGCCATCATTGCCACCGCCTGTGACGCCATATTGCACCGGAACTTGATTGGAGCGCGCGAGCTTCACGACGCGATCCACGAGATCGCGCGGGGTGATATTCGAATCGTCCACGGCGCGAACCACAAAACCCTTGCCGATTTGCGCGTCGGCAAAGCGCTTGGACTCGAGCGGAGAATCGGAACTGACGAACGTGTCGATGGCAAAGACGTAGGCCGGCGCATGACCTTCTTTGGAAAGACGCGCGGCAAGCGCTGCGGCTCCATTCAGTCCCAACTCTTCTCCGGTGGACCAAACGAAAGTCACGTCGCGATCTTTCAGAGACCCGCCCAAGGCCCACAGGGCGGAAATCAAGGCGGTACATCCAACGCGATCGTCAAAGCTGCGGCCATTGGCACGCGACCCTGAAAGCGCCCGGTAAGCTTTGGGAATCGTGACGGTATCGCCGACCTTGATTCCGAGTTTTTCAGCGTCCTGGCGAGAGCGAGCGCCCACGTCGACGCGGATGGCCTTTTCCGGGGTTGCAGTCCACGAAGGCCAATGGAAGGTGGGCTCGTCCCAGCCATTGGGGAGTTCCATAACTGCGGGGAGATTCCGGTTTGAAGTGTGCACCAGAGCGGGGTGACCCAAGTAATAGCTGAGTTCCATTCCGCCCAGCGGCGCAACTTCCAGGCGGCCGTCGTCAGCGATGGTCTTCACCTCGAAACCTATTTCATCCATGTGCGCCACGAATAACACGGAGGACGACTTCGAATTTGCGGCGCCAGCGCGCAGAATCAGGTTGCCGGCATCGTCTGTTTCCGTTTTCGCCCAATCTGGCAGCAAGTTCTTGATTTCCGCGCGCACCGGATCTTCATGGTTGCTGGCCCCATACAGGGGAATCAAACGCTCCAGAAGATCAATGTTGGAATAAGGTTTGCGCGCCGGAGCCTTTGCTGGCGCCACCGGACTGCGGGTTTGGCCGTCAGATCTCAAAGTGCCGCCCTGTTGCGAGTACAACATCAGCAGATCTTCGAGATGCGCGAGATCACCTGCATCGATGACTTCGGCGGGTGTGTCCTGCCAATCGGTGGCGATGCCGAGGTGCACCCATTTTTGCGGGAATGGAGGAGGTGGCGAATAACTCCGGGGAAGTATCGCGGCGGAATAATCAGTGACAAAGGGAATCTTGTTTGCATCGGCGATCTGCTTTAGATCGGTTGCAAATCCCAGCGGAATTCCATTCGTTTCTTCCAAGCCCAGCAGCACGCCGCTGCCGGGTTCCCGACGCGGCGCGCGGTGAACGCCCTCAAGGCCTGGAACGGGGCCGCCGGGAACCAATCGCCCGACATAGATCATTTCGTCCGCATGGATATTGGTAAGAATGCGCTGCAGGCCGCGGGCACCGACCCACTGCTGGGCGACAAAGGCAAAGGTCACCGTGCCCTTGATTTGCGATGCGTCGATTCGACGCAGAACATCGATAAGAGCGGCGGCTCCGAATTTGTCGCCGACGGACGCCCCGGCTAGTTTTCCATAGGCGAGGTCCTCTGGCTGCCGATCGATTGCCACTGGACTGAGCAAATCGATGCCGGATTTGCGCACGTCAGCCGCCGATGATGCGCCGATATCGACGTACAAATTGTCGAGATCATCAGCCTTTGGCGGATTTAGGCGCGCCGGTTGAAGGTGGATGGAAAGACCGGCAACCACACCATTCACCCAGTCTCCAGAAAACGTTCCGACCCGCACGGCCTGCGCGGAATAAAGGTCGTTAAAAACAGGAGGCAAGCCATTTCGAGGCAGGCGCTGTAATCGCAAATAGCCGTCGTCGGTTATATCGCTCACCACATATCCTGGCTCGTCCATTGGAGCGACGATCAGCCGATTTGGCGATCCGGCCCCAATGGTTACAAGTACATCGCCGAGATTGTCGGTGGATGGGTGGAAGGGCTGGAGTTCGGATCGCAGTTTTTGCGCCAATCGAGCTTCGTATCCTGGAACCGCCGGAATAGTCAAAAGACCGTTAAGGTTCTCAACCGCAGCTGGCCGTTCCTGCGCTTGCAGAACGGGGCAGGAGGAGTGAAAAGCCGCAGCGAATATCCCGAGAGCAAGGATGAGGCGAATCGTCGCGGATATTTTGGCAGCGGAGTTTTGAATCACGTTGCGAATGTAGCGCAAACGATCGACCGCGAGCAAAGAACTTCGCGCGCCGCTACAGTGCTAAGTGGTGCGTTGCGAAATCGGCGTCAGCGAAGCGCGCGGAAGCGATGATAAGGCCGCGGGCAGCTCCAGCCGAAAGGTGCAGCCGCCTTCAGGGCGGTTAAAGCCAGCAATGGTGCCGCCGTGTTCCTGCATGATGCCGTAACAGATGCTGAGCCCAAGGCCGGTGGCTTTGCCGACGGGCTTGGTTGTGTAAAAGGGATCGAAAACTCGTTCTGGCTCCTTCATGCCCGGGCCAGTGTCCGAAAATTCGATCACGACCGATCCTTTTTCCGCAAGCGCGCGGATCAACAGCACGCCACCGGTTTCTTCCATGGCGTCGACCGCATTTCCCAGCAGATGATGGAACACCTGAAGCAACTGGTTCGGATCGCCGCGCACGGCGGGAAGCACGCTGTTGCGGCCTTCGAGTTCGATGCGAATGTTGCGGGTGTGGGCATCGATCTTGCGCAGGCGTACGGCGCTCTCCAGAACGGTGTTCAGGTCCAGCAGTTGCTTTTCCGCGGGAACCCGCCGCGCGAAGCTCAGCAGATTGGTGACGAGAGCAGTGGTGCGGCGAGCCTGCTCGTTGATTTTTTGTCCCAGGGTGTGCGGCCGTGATGCCAGGGGATTTTCGGCAAGCAGCAAATCGGCGTACCCAAGTATTGCCGTTAGAGGGTTATTGATTTCATGGGCCGCTCCCGCTGCCAGCTCTCCCAACGCCGCCAGCTTTTCCGACTGCACGAACTGCGTCTGCAGGCGCTTTACGTTCTCGAGCGAGGTGGACAACTGCTGCACCAGCCTGGTGCGCTCAATGTGTGCAAGATGCTGCCGGAAAAATGCCAGTCCGGAACAGACAAGAATGGCGACGAAAGTCGCTTCCAGCCGGAACGCGCGGACGGCAGCCGAAGCACTGCTTCCGAATACGGCCCAGACTCCGAACAGAGGCAGCGAAAGAATCGTCAACATGGAGAGCCCGCCCTGCCACTGGACGTCGCGCGCAGGCTCGACATGAGATTCTGGAGCGAGGGACAGGTTGCGCGCGGTGACGCCAGTAAGCGCGAGCCAGATCATCGACATCACGTAACACGCGCCGCGGAGAGTGGCGGCATTGGTCCAGTTCAGATTAAACATGATGACTGTTCCCAGGCTATACAGCGCCGTGGCTCCCGCCACGTTTCCGTAGACGATCCGCCAGTCGCCCTTGGTGTTGGCGAGCAAAAATCCAAAACCGACCACCACAATCACGGTCTGGAAAGCGAAAGCTGTCACATTCCAGCGATGAAAAAGAGCTGCATTCGGCTCGACCAGTTCCCAGGGCAGCACCGAAAACACGTAGAGGTAGATCCAGAATCCGGCCAGCAACAGTAAGTCGAGCAAACCGTAGCTCAGGTTGAATTGTTTGTCGGAGCGATGCGGCGCCAGGCCGATGGCGGCCATCAGCGGAATGACGTGCAGAAAAGGGAACACGTTCGCTGGAAAAAGGCTGAGACCCACGTGATTCAAGGCGAAAACACCATAGGTATCGATCAGACGCCCTGCCAGAAGCAACGTGCAACTGAGCGCCAACAAGTTCCAAAAGGCATTTTGTTCCCGCCGGGGCGAGGCGGCATTCCACAGCAGACAAGCATTGGCAAAAAGAGGGACAACACAGCCGAGAAGGTCGCGAATCTGCGTGCGCGGAACACCGGGCGCCATTAGCGATGTCGCCAGATAGCCGCCCACAAAGAACACAGAAATGGCGAAGATGAGAATAGGAAATCGAGAGAACTTCATTGTGAGCCTGAAACAATTTTACAGGAGGCGTTGCAGAGCCGTAGGCGAACTTCGGCCACGCACGCCCAAGTAATAACGGCGCTTATGGTACCCGGGTAACCTATTTTCCGCGCGGTGGCTGGCGGCCCGCTTTGGCGCGTAAGTGAATCCTGGATTATTAAAGCCCATTGGCGAAACCGCCAGCTTTTCGCTGGATCAAATTCAGCCGAGCCGCGTTATTGTCATTCATTCATGCCGAGGAAAAGCTCGCCGGGTTCTCTGATTCTTTTCATTCTGACCGTCACCGTCTTTGCCGCGATCTTGTTATATCGCTCACGCCAGCCTGCAAACAACGATTCCCCGATAACTGGCCGGGAAAGCGCCTCTGCCGCGATGGCCCGAGTGGGTCCCGCGGATATCTATCCGGATCGGACGCGGACGCCCGGAGCTACAAATCCGGCGGTAACCCAGGAGAATATCTATGAAAATATTTGCAATCCCAATTGGTCGACGAGATTCATTCGTCCTCCGGTTCATTACACGAATCAGCTGAAGCTGGAACAGATTCGCGAATACGGCGACACCGACGGGAACCCGCGAGACTACGAGGAAGATCACTTGATTCCGCTTGAGTTGGGGGGCGATCCGGAAGACCCGAGAAATTTGTGGCCCGAACCGTACGACACGTCGATTCCGGATGGAGGAGCAAAATCGAAAGACCGCGTGGAAAGCTTTTTACACAAGCAGGTGTGTTCGGGGAGTATCGCTCTGCGCTATGCGCAGACCGAAATTGCTACGGATTGGTATCGCGTCTATCAGTCGTTACCAGGGGATTGAACCACAGGAGCTTGAAAAGAAGCGATCCACTCTACGCACGCGCTCTACGCATACGCGGCTGTTGAGCCGGAGTAATGGCCATCCTTCAATATTGTGTCGATGGCTTTCAACAATTGCTGCCCTTCGGATTTCGGTACGTAGCCTACGGCGCCGAGAGCCAAGGCTTCCTTCATCAACTGGTTCGATTTGTGAACGGAGAAAATCAAAATTCGAACGTCGGGGAAAAATTTGTGAATGACTCTGGCCGCTTCGAAACCGTCGACCACGGGCATGGAAATATCCAGAACGACCAAGTCGGGGTGCAACTCCTTGGTTTTGTTGATGGCCTCGGCACCATTGGAAGCCTCACCGCATATCTGCAGATCCTTGCGATCTTCCAAAATGGCGCGTACCTGCGCCCGGACCGCATCGCTATCGTCAGCAATTAGAATTCGACAGACGCTGGGTGTGCCGCGTGCGGAGGAGAAGCAGGATTCGTTATCAGGTAGGGCGCCCAAGTTCCTCTCCTTGGCAGCAAAAACGTGCAATTGCCGCTGGGGCTGGCACTCGGGTCACTTTGCCATGATATTTCGTCTCGACAATGCTGCTGGACGGGTACTTGCGTGCGGGAAATCCCTGTAGGCAGAAACAGTTGGCTTGACGCCATCGGGCCCTGAATCGGGCTATGAATTTAGTGGCCCACGGCTTTCACTCGTTGGACCAACGTGTCGTGCACCGCGAAAATGTAAACATCTCCGGGTGAAGGATGGAATTTGGACGCGATATTGGGAAGCTTCCAACAGGCGCTTTCTTTCGATAGGCCAGACCCGAGAATCTGGTCTGTAACGAAACCACTTTGCGAGTCGGGAAAACATTCCTCCCACGGTGCTCCCATTCCTATGTGGATGAACAAATAGGAGGGCGCTGGATCTTTCAGGTGAAACGTAGCCACGCCATTCGAATCTGTCATCTCCTGTATAAAACCGGGGGCGTTGCGCAGCTCGGCCGTATCGCGAGGCCAAAGCCGCGCGGGGCTATTGGCAATAGGAGAGCCCGATCGCGCGTCAATCATGTGAACTCGAATAATCGAGTCAGCCCTGGAGCAAAGGGCCACCAAGCCCAACATCACCGCTAGCATTGACCATTGCGAGATCGATTTTGTTCTTTTCAATTCAAGCTCCCTATCTGGAAAAATTCTTGCGCATCTTAAGATTATCCGTACTCAATGCCGGGGGACCGACGCGCATGAGTCAGGTATCGGTTGACGGGTGTCTCTTCTTCCATTCGGCTTTCACTTCTTCCAAGTGAATTTCTGATATTTCCTTCACCGCCAGGCCACCTGTGGCGCCCGGAGCGCACATTTTCGCCAGGCTGTCACCCAATCGCAGCAATTCATTATCGGACATGCTGCCGAGATTTGATTTAAAAAGCTCCAATTCAACCTGATTGCTATTTTGTTCGGGCATCATTAGCTCCCGCCGCCATCCTGAAGGAGAAGAACACCACGGACAATGCGGGCATCGCTTTATATCGAGCGCCTCAAACATTGCAGACCGGGGAATCGGCAGCAACATTCTCTGCGAACCTAGCTGACCGGAGCGGTCCTTTCCTCGGTTCTGAACGGCAGAATCTTCTGCCCGTGGTCGTACCCATCGAAAGCTGCCGCGGGATGCGGCGGCGCATATGCTTGACGCCTCCTCGTTAACAGTACAGCACCGAATCCACTCTCTTTACCGCTGAATTTGTGGGTTTTTGTTATTTTTGAGGTGCAGACAGACGAAGCAAAGGGAACAACCGTGGCTGAAACCGAAGTCCAAGCTGCACCTGCAAGGCGCACGCAACGCGTTCAGATCTCAATGCCGGTGCTCGTCCATGGGCGTGACTTCAATGAGGCAACGAACACCGTTGCTGTGAACGCGCATGGATGTCTGGTACTTCTGAAGGCCAAGGTTGTGCGAGACGATCAAGTCTCGCTGATCAATCCTAAAACCGCGGAAGAATTGCCCGCGAAAGTGGTTTCGCTAGGCAAGCCCGAAGATGGGAAAATCCCGGTCGGCGTGGAGTTCGGCGAACCCTCGCCACTTTTCTGGCGAATTAACTTCCCTCCCGAGGACTGGTTCACCTCTTCCGAACGTAAACGCCCCGCGTCGAGCGCGCGTCCTGTGGCGTCTACCCCAGTTCCCGCTAAGAAATAAATTTCGCTGCAAACTGAATTTCGCGCGGGCCGCCGCCGCCAATCCATCCGGTCGAAGCGGAAGTGTGAAATCAGGGTCGTGCTTCCAGCACGATGTTGAACGGCGTTTCGGCGGCGCGCCGCACGCGTGAAAAGCCCGCGGTATTCAGGATCTTCGACAAACGAGCCTGACCCGCCTGCGCCCCTAGACCCAAGCCGACCTCCTGCGATAGCGAAGCAGGTGTGCAGAGCATGGTAGAAGCGGCGTAGAAAACGCGCCCGATCGGATTCAGATTGTCTTCAAGCTTGTCGTGGGCGAAGGGCTCGACCACCATCCAGGTTCCCTGCGGACTCAACGCCTCGTGCACGTGGCGCGCAGCGCCTTCGGGATCACCCATGTCGTGCAAGCAGTCAAAGAAGGCGACGAAGTCGTAATTCTTTCCGGGGAAATCCTTGGCCTTAGCCACTTCAAATTTCACGCGGCCGGTGACGCCGGCCTTGCGGGCGGCCTCACGAGCGAGTTCAATGGATTCGGGATGGTAATCAAAACCGACGAAAGTGGATTTCGGGTAGGCCTGGGCCATGAGAATGGTGGAGGTCCCCAAGCCGCAGCCGACGTCGGCGACATGCCCGCCCGCTTTCAGCTTGGCCTCGACTCCCTCGAGCGCGGGAATCCATTCGTCGATAAGATGCGCGCGATAGTTGGGGCGGAAGAAACGCTCGGTGCCAGTAAAAAGGCAGGTATCGTGCTCGTGCCAGCCGACGCCGTTGCCATTGCGGAAGGCATCTGTGATTTTAGCTTCGTCCTTCAGGCAGGCGGAAATAATGTAGTAGGCGCCGGGCAAGAACACCGGACTCATTTCGTCGGCGAGCGCGAAAGCCTGTTCGGGGGGCAGTGTGTATTTCTCGCAGGCTGCGTCGTAGGTGACGAGCCCGCCCGCGGCTTGCGCTGCGAGCCATTCGCGGACGTAGCGTTCGGTAGTGCCGGTTTTGGCAGCAAGCTCCGCGGAGGACATGGGGCCGGCGCCAGCCATGGCTTTGTAAAGTCCCAGTTTGTCACCGATGAGGACAAGCGCCGCATTCATGGCGGCTCCCATTTCACCGACGGCTTTCATTACGAAATCGTGCAATTTGGCTTCATTCAAGGGCTGCTGAGCGGGTGTAGACATTTTTCCTCCCGGCGACTGGACGCAGGAAATGGGTGATTTGCGCCGAGTCTACCCGTGCTGATTTGGCAAGTCAATCTGTTGTGAAACCTGTCTTTCGCCCTTTTTTTGCTATTCTCGCGGCAGTGATCGAACTCTTCTACATTCTGGTGATCGTGCAGATTGCCGTGGGCGCGTACTCGCTTTGGGATGGGGTCCAGTGGCTTCGGCTGGTCCGCCGGCGCATTGCTTCGCACGCAGGCTTTTACACGCCATTTGCGGCCGTACTGTGCCCGTGCAAGGGAAACGAGTCCGGGCTGGAAGAGAACCTGGCCGCGCTCATGACCTTCGATTATCCGAACTACGAGATTTATTTTTCGCTGGCGTCGAGCCTCGATCCCGCACTTAAAGTGATCGAGCGGGTCAAGCTTACCAGTCCACACCCGGTGCATATCGTGATTGCCGGAGTGGCCGAGGATTGCAGCGAAAAGGTTTTCAATCTGCGCAAAGCGGTGGAATCGTTGCCAGAGAATACGGAAGTGGTGGTGTTCACGGATTCCGACGTACGTCACACGCGAGGGTGGCTGCGGAAGCTGATTGCGCCGCTAAGCGATCCCCGCATTGGGGCGACCACTGGTTATCGCTGGATCATTCCCAGCGGAAAAATGGGCGCGGGCGCATTTGCCAGCGCGATGGCGTCGGCATGGAACGCTTCAGTGGCGACGCTGCTGGGCCGCGCAGGAGAAAACTTCTGTTGGGGAGGCGGAACGGCGATCCGGCGGCGCATATTTGAGGATGCGCATGTGCTGGAGTACTGGAATGGCGCGGCGAGCGACGATTTTGCGCTTACCCAGGCGCTCGAACATGCCCGGCTGCCGATTGTTTTCTGCGCGGAATGCCTGGCGGCGACACTGCATCCGTGGACCGGGAAGAGCCTGGTGGAGTTCACCAACCGGCAGATTCTGATCACGCGGATCTATTCGGGGAAACGTTGGGCTATGGGCGCGACTGCGCATGTAAGTTACTGCGTCACGCTGATCTATGCAGCGTACGTAATTTTCTCGTCATTCGCCGCAGGTGAACCCTGGATGCAACTGGCGCTTATCACTCTGGTAATTCCACTGCTGGCGGCCATGAAAGGGGCGCTGCGCACGGTGGGTGTCGATGAGCTGATGCCGCAGTGGCGCGGACCACTGACGAAGTGGAATTGGGTATGGATGACGCTGGCGCCGCTGGTGCCATTCCTATTTTCCTGGAACTTTTTCTGCTCATTGCTCTCGAAGAAGATTCGCTGGAGAGGAATTCGTTACGAGCTGGTATCGCCCGCAGTCACGCACGTGCTGAAATCCTAGGGCTTAAATTCGGCGGGCGATATTTGGAAAATCGAGCCATACTTTCACGCCACAGAAGTGCGAGCCTTCGGTGCAGATCGGTGTGGAAATCCCTGCGCGAATGTAGCATGGCGGACCAAGATAGCGGCCGATTTCGGGAAACGCATCCCGCACCTGGCGCACTTCCTCCAACGAGGCCTGGTAAATTTCCTCTTGCGCATTGAAGCAAGTGCGCATGGTCCATTTGTGGAGAAGATGCAGGAGCGAACCCGTTTCGACCAACCGAATCGATTTGGCATTCGGCAGCAGATAGAGCGCAAACTCAGCGGGGACGCCGCGGTCGAGCAATTCGTTCTTCGCCTTCCACGCTTCTTCCATCGCCAGTCCGTAGATTTCGAGAGCCTGCGGAATGTCGCGAATCAGCATGGGCGTGATGTAGTCGGGCGAGCGCGTATCGGCCAGAGTCAGCAGTGGACGAGAGCCTGGCACCATGCGATGGCGCTGATCCTGACTATCGGCGGTGTGGCTGATCTTCTTGGCGAAGGTAAAATTCGCGTGCTGAAGAGCGCGCATTATCGGCGCGTGCACGCCGACATTCAGAACCTCCCGGCGATAGGGATTTCGCGCCGGGTCGAGCAGCCAGGCGAGAGCTTCGGTATCGGAACACTCGGCAGACGTCAGGCCGAGAACAGCGCGGTACGCTTCGCCAACGGCTGAAATTGTGTTCGGCGAGTAGTCGATCAGGCGTGAAGTCAATCCTGCCAGACGCGCATCAAATTCCCGCACAAACGCTTCACCGTTATGACGTGGTTGGTGCCACTCGGGCAAATCCTCCATCGGCTGGTTGTCGAAGCGATCGAAGAACTGCGGGTCAACTTCGCGAACTCGTGCGACCATCTCACCAATGATCTGGCGCGACTCGGTGGGCGTGTCGTTGGCGGCCTGCATGCGCCACAAACGGTGCAAAACAATGCCCGAAAGCGTGTGCACCATCGTAGTGAATGCCGCGACGGGCAGAACGTAGCGTGCCACCTCGATGGCGCGCTTTTCAGACTGGCGCTCCACTTTTTGCACCCGCTTTGCGTGCGACATCGGGCCAATGTGCCAAATATCAGAGAGGATTTCTCGAGCGCTCGGCGTCAGCAGCCGCGTGAGCTCGCGATAATGGTCCCAAGCCCGCGAAATTGCTTTCTCATAGATGGCACGCTCTTGCGCGCCCAAATTCGGGGTTTCCGCAGCGGGGACGTACGCTTGCGCACGGTCCAGACGAACGTAGCGTTGGCTTTGCTGCTCGGAGTTGTAAAACGGATGGGCGTGCAGAAACGACCAGACGAATTGCCGGCTGACGTTTTCAAGGCCAAATTCGAAGTGAGCGTGCTGATAGACCGTGTGATGGCCGCCGAAAAAAGTGCTCGAACCAATATTCACGCGCTGTTTTTCGGTGACCTCTTCCGGATTGATGAGCCGTGGCGCGTAACAGGTGCGCGCAGCCGCGATCGCTGAGTCAAAAGGATGCCCGAAGCTGTTGCGAAGAGTTACATGAGGCGGCGCGGTTTCGACCTGCGATTCAGGAAGCGGATTCGGTATCGGCGACAGTTGCGTGGCCATCTGCTGGGCATTGTACACCGCAGAGTTGAGAAGAACGCGGGCTTACCTTAAAAATCCTGGCCGCAGTGAACAGGTTTGCAGCGAGGTACACCACTCCCTATGTGCGAGTCGGGGTGGAAGAGAACCTACTGCTTCTTAGCGTTTGCGACCGCGGCTGCCTTATCCGCGTATTTCTTCTGGAAGCGCTCGACGCGGCCGGCAGTGTCAATCAGTTTCTGCTTGCCGGTAAAGAACGGGTGACAGCTCGAGCAAATTTCCACGCGAATCAGATCGCCTTTGTGGGTGGAGCGGGTTTGAAACGTGTGGCCGCACGCGCAGTGCACGGTCACATTGTGATAATCGGGGTGAATGCCTTCTTTCATGGTAAAACCTCTCCTGGCCGGCCGTTCTGCGCGAAATGAGACAGCACTACTCAGTTTCGCGTCGCTAGGTCGGCGGGAAATTAGATTATAACGCGCGCCCGACGATTCACCAAATCACATACCACTGAAAAGCAGCGGTTCACCGAGTTTTGAAGTGTAATTGGGGCGATAGCGGTCGGTGTTGTAAAGCTTCTCGAGATTCACCTTGCGCGGGCCAAGCGGCGTGGGTGACAAGAGCGAGTGGGCGTAGCGGCCTTCCTGAATGCCGATCATGCGGCCGCTCACGTTATCGCCGATCAAATCGACGGCGATGTTGGCGAAAGTTGTAGCCACGAGCTGGTCGATGGCGTCCGGCGCGCCGCTGCGCAAGTCGTACGTGAGGTCGCTGGCCATGGTTTCCTCGCCAGTCCGTTTTTCGATTTCGTGTGCCAGCGCATGTCCGATATCGGCTTTCTTGCGGTGTCCGTAGGCGTCAGCTTCTCCGGTCTCTTTCACTTCGCCCTGTTCCCAAACGGCGCCTTCCGATACGACGACAACTGCATAATTGCTCGGATTGCTGCGCTTGTCTTCAAGCAAGAGACTGATCGCGCGTTCCAGATTGAAAGGATATTCGGGAATGAGGCAGCGAGCGGACGTTACGTAAGCTGTGTAGACGGCGGTAAAACCTGCGTCGCGGCCGAAAATGCGAAAAATACCGATGCGCTCGTGAGAACCGAGGGTGGTGCGCTGGCGGGTGATGGCTTCCTTGGCGCGGGTGATCGCGGTGGAAAATCCGATGCAATACTCTGTGCCCTGGACATCGTTGTCCATGGTCTTGGGAATGCCGATCACAGGAAACCCAGCGGCAGAAAGTACCGATGCGAAACTGAGCGTGTCGTCGCCTCCAATTGCAATGAGGCAGCCAATCCCAAGGGCCCGCAGGTTTTCGATCACGATTGGTGTGAAATCATAGTGCTTACCGTCGAAATGCAGTGTTTTCAGTCGGTCGTGCTGGATGTGAGACGGGACCTTCGATTCGAGCACGCGGCGGGGATTGGTGCGCGAAGTGTGCAGCACGGTGCCGCCGGTGCGATCAATGGCGCGCGTGTTTTCGCGAGTGAGTTCTCGAACGTAGGTGGGATTGGTCACGTCGGAGAGGTCCAGATTTGTGAGGCCTTTCCAGCCGCGACGAATGCCAATTACACTACGACCGATTTCGCTGCCACGGTAAACGACCGATTTTATGACGGAGTTCAATCCCGGCACATCGCCGCCGCCAGTGAGGATGCCGATTTTGTTATGTTCAGTCATTGTGGTGTCGTCGTGATCGCGATTCAGCAGTATGGTAGCAATCTGATAGCCGAATGTGAAATGTAAGATTCGATTGACCCTATAAAGGTGTGCCGCGGAGGGAACGTTTCTTAGAAACGTTTCAGCGTGGTGATTTGGGTGCGAGAATATGTGCCGCCATCTGCAGACGATGGTGCGGGTATGAGGGAGGAGACGGATGTACGTAGTAGCGGGAGCCACAGGAAACACTGGTAGTGTTGCGGCGGACACCCTGCTGGCGACGGGCAAGCAGGTAACGGTAGTCGTCCGCTCCGCGGAAAAAGGAGAGCCGTGGCGTGCGAAGGGCGCAAAAGTAGCAGTGTCGAGTCTGGATGAAACCGCGACGATGAGCGAGATTCTGAAGGGAGCTGAAGGCGCATATCTCCTCATTCCGCCGAACCTCGAACTTAGTAACTATATGGAGAACCGGCGCCACCTGGCGGCAGCAATGGCTGAAGCGGTCCGCGAAAGCAACGTTCCGCACGTGGTGTTGATGTCCTCGGCCGGAGGACAGCTTGCCTCTGGCACGGGTTTGATTCTAGCCAACCACATCGGAGAAGAGGCGATGAAGCCGGCGGCGAGGAATCTAACGATCCTGCGGCCAGGCTCGTTTATGGAGAACTGGGACCCAGTGCTTGCAGCGGCGAAGGCAAATGGAGTGTTGCCCACTTTTCATTCTCCGCAGCACAAACTGAACATGATTGGCACCGAAGATGTGGGGCGATTCGCGGCGGAGGCGCTTCTGACTCCGGCGAGTGGCTTGCGAATTCTCAATCTGGCGGGACCGCAGGAATATAGTCCGGAAGAGATCGCAGGAATTTTGGCTTCGCTGCTGGGGCGGGAAGTGCGGGTGGTGAATCCGCCGATGAGCGCGGCTGTGCCGAACTTCATGAAATTGGGTTTTTCAGAGGAAGCGGCGAAGCTTTTCGAAGAAATGTACATCGCTGCGAATGCCGGCAAACTGGTCTTCGAAAAGGAAGGCGCGGAATTTCGGCGAGGAAAGGTTACACCTCGCGAGGTGTTCGAAAAGCTGCTGAAAAATTGAAGCTTCTATTCGGTTTGCAGGGGTAGAAGGCAGGCGCCCAAAAGGCCGGCGTCGGGTCCGAGTTCGGCGGTAACGACGTGCGCTTTATCTGCGGTAAGACGGTAGATATAACTGCGTCGGCGCAGCTCCTCAAACAGCGGACCCTCAAACAATTCCCACGCGTTGGCCAAGCCGCCCCCCAAAACGTATAGCGGCAAGTTCAAGACATTCACCAGACTTGCGAGTCCGATGCCCAGCGAGTGCCCCACCTTCTGAAAGATCGCTCCAGCGTTAGCGTCGCCAGCGTTTGCAAGCTCAGCCACATCTCGCGCGTCAAAATCACGTTTAGCTGCATAGAGGCCAGCAAGTCCCGGCGCTGTTCCGTGTGCGATCTCGTCCTCTGCCATTTTGCGAACACCCGTTGCCGAGGCATGTGCTTCCAAGCAGCCGGAGCTTCCGCACCCGCATGGCATGCCACCTTCCGTCCAGATATTAAGATGTCCCACTTCACCGGCCATGCCGGTAATGCCGTCCCAAATTTTGCCGTGCAGGATGATTCCTCCGCCAACGCCGGTTCCCAACGTGAGCATGCAAAGGGAGTCCACGCCACGACTTCTGCCGCGCCCCAGTTTGAACTCAGCCAAAGCGGCGACGTTCGCATCGTTTTGCAGCAACACGGACGTACCCATGACGCGCTCCACTTCGGCGCGAAGATTGAAACCATCCCAGCCGGGAAGATTGGGAGACTGGCGCAGAACGCCGGCGGGCAATTCGAGAGGTCCCGGCGAGCCAACACCAATACCTCGCAGCGAAAAACGTTCCTGGTAACGCCTTCGAAGGGTTTGGATCGCCGCGCACATGTCGCTCGCGACCGCATGCGGACCATCACACAACCGAGTCCGCAATTGAATTGCTTCCAGAAGTCCATTGGACGACGTGTATGCTCCGATGCGCAGATTTGTGCCACCCAGGTCGACGCCAATCGTGAAATTGCCGGTGGACATGTTTTGAATCTGCGCGCCAACTCTAGCGCATGGCAAGGAAAGCGCAAAACACGAGAGAAGCGGCGCTACTTGTGGCGGAGGGCTTTCTGGTCGCGATATTCGCGCCAAGTCAGCCAGATGATCAGAAGATCGAAGAAGGTAATCAGCAACAGAGCGATGGAATGGGTATACAGGAAGCGATGCACCTGATACAGGCAGAAAAGACCGAATACGCCGATTGTGGCGGGATAAGCCCAAAGCGCGTCAAACCAGAGCGCGATCACAAGCAATGCCTTGATCAATCCGTGGATAAGCAAATAAAGCGAAGCAAAATGCTTGCCGCCGTCGGCGAGGTGCTCAGTAGCGCGGTATAAATGCGTTGTGATGAATTCGTGCCGATCGAACGGCAGATCTAATTCTAAAAATTTCAGCGAAATATGGCTTAGTGCGGATGGTTTGAGGAACCAAAGGAAGGCACCGCCAATCGCTTCCAGGATGCCGTCGATGCCTTTCAGCGTAATGGCGGCGCGAAAACTGTCATGCAGCAGGACCTTGCTCCGGCTCTTGGCCGGAGTATGCGCGAGGGCAGCGGGTTGAATCGCTGAATTCATGGTGTGACCCAATTGAATAGTTCAGGGCTGCCCGATCGAGGCTAACTGACCGAGAAAATGCTCGCGCAAACCTGAGGGTAATACTTTGTGCTGCACCGCGCGCTGCATCACCGAGATGTTCGCTTGGCCGTCGGCAACGGCGCGGTTGATTTCCACCACGGAAATCCTATCCTTATCAATTTGGATGCGGTCAACCGCGTCTCCGGCTGCAATTTCGCCTTCCTCCAGCACCGAAAAGTAAATTCCGGAGCGATTGCTGGCTAGGAAGCGCTTCACCATATCGTCGCGATTCAAGCGTAAGTTTAGCTTGTAGCATGGGATACGAGGCTGAGCGACCATCAGGAGCGCTTGACCGACGCGGAAGTGGTCGCCAATGTATGTGTTCTCCTCGCGAATACCTTCGATGGTGAGATTTTCCCCGAAAGAGCCCCAAGGGAGCTCTGCGCCGTCGAGCTCGCTGCGCCACACCGAATAGTGTTCGGCCGGATAAGCGTATACAGCTTTGTTACGGCCGCCATGATTCTCCAGATCCGACTGGCGATCGCCTTCCAGATTCAGCCTGTACATCATCACCGGGCCATTAACCGGAGATTTAAAGATGGAAGTAAGGACCTCACAGTCATGCCAAAAATGGCGCTGGGGCAAGCCCACATTCACGGAGACGACTTTCATCGGCCGATTATGACCTGCAGTCCAGAATCGCGGCGCCATTCACGCGATCGCTTTTCAGGTCGTTCAGCGCGCGATTGGCGTCACGCAAAGGATAGGAGGTGACCGTACTGTGGATGGGAATTTCGGCCGCAATCTGCAGAAAATCCCGGCCATCTTCGCGGGTATTGTTCGCCACGCTGCGAATGATGCGCTCCCAATAGAGCAAATTGTAATCGAAAGATGGAATCGGGCTCATATGGATTCCGCCGAGCACGAGCACGCCGCCCTTTTTCAAAGCTTTTAAAGCGGGCGGCACCAGTTCGCCGGCAGGCGCGAAAACGATAGCGGCATCGAGCTGTGTGGGAGGAGCGTCGGTGGCTTCGCCAGCCCAGACCGCGCCGAGGTTCAGCGCAAGTTGCTGATGCTTTTTGCCGCGAGTGGCCGCGTAAACTTCCACGCCCCAGTGGCGCGCGACCTGAATCGCAACGTGAGCGGCGGCGCCGAATCCGTAGAAGGCCAGCCGGGCGCCCTTCTTGAGTTCGGATAGCCGCAGGCAACGAAAGCCGATGATTCCGGCGCACAGCAGAGGCGCGGCCTGATCGTCGGCGAAAGAATCCGGGATGGCATAGACGAATTGCTCGGGCGCGACGGCGTATTCCGCGTAGCCGCCGTCAACGGTGTAGCCAGTAAACGTCGGATGGTCGCAGAGATTCTCTTTGCCCGCGCGGCAATATTCGCAAGACTGATCGGTGCTGTGCAGCCAAGGGATACCGACGCGAGTACCCGCTTTGAACCTGGTGGCACCTTGTCCAAGTTTTTCGATCACGCCCACTACTTGATGTCCGGGAATGATGTGCGGTTTGCGGGGTGGCAATTCGCCCTCGACTACGTGCAGATCGGTACGGCAAACACCGCAAAAGTGAACGCGGACCAGTACTTCTCCCGCACCGGGTTCCGGTCGAGGGACTTCGGTGTATTCGAGCGGATTGGAGTCGACCGGCGCCGGAGAGCGTAAGACGCAAGCTTTCATTGTGGCACCTCTCCTGGGTTTTGGGCCGGTCCGATACAGTCAGCCGATACAGTCAATGGATGCACGCGAGGAATGCCGCGGCTCAAGCCAACTGCAAATATTTCGAGCGAGTCGGCGCAGCTATTTCGATCAGGGCTTGCCGCCACGGCGGCTATAATAGCGACTTTCACTTTGGAGCGTCGACGATGCCCAAGAAGTTCAAAGACCTGACCGAGCGGGAAATTCTGGCGCTTGGAATTCAACTCGAAGAGGAAGATAGCCGGATCTACGGCGACTTTGCCGACGGGCTTCGCGACAGCTATCCGGCTACAGCCAAAGTATTCGAGGACATGCAGGCTGAAGAATCGCGCCATCGCCAAATGCTCATCGACATGTTTCGGCATCGGTTCGGCGATCATATCCCGCTGATCCGGCCGCAGGACGTGAAGGGTTTTATCGAGAGGAAACCAACGTGGTTGGTGCGGCCGCTCGGGATTGAATCGGTGCGCCGGCAGGTGGAGGCGCTGGAACTGGAGACGCAACGGTTTTACGAAAGGTCACTCCCGAAAATCTCCGATCCAGCTACGCGGAAGTTGTTGGGCGATCTGGCCGAAATCGAACGCCAGCATTCCAATTTGGCTGAAGCGTTGGAGGAAAAGCATCTGGACCAACATGCGCGCACGGAAGAAGAGAACACAGGCCGGCGGCTTTTCATGCTGCAGGTGATTCAACCGGGACTGGCAGGCCTGATGGACGGTTC
>DASZMG010000096.1:0-3271 GCA_035551975.1 Candidatus Acidiferrales bacterium
AATCTTTGTCATACAAGGAGATAACCATGGAAGTGAATCCGTATCTGAATTTCAATGGCAATTGCGAGGAAGCGTTCAGGTTCTACGAGAAGCACCTCGGCGGAAAAATCGAATCGATCCACACCTTCGCCGGCTCACCAATGGAAAACCAATTACCGCCGGAGGCGCGAAACAAGGTCATGCACATGCGGATGACGGTCGGAAAAACAGTGTTGATGGGCTCTGACGCCCCGGGAGGCCGCTATCAGTCGCCACAGGGGTTCTCCGTTTCACTGAACCTGACGGATGCGGCTGAAGCCGAGAAAGTCTATGCCGCACTATCGGCCAACGGCAAGGTGCTTATGGAGATTCAGCAAACCTTCTGGGCGAAGCGGTTCGCCATGTTTACGGACCAGTTCGGCATTCCGTGGATGATCAATTGCGAATAGGACCGCACGCGTGCCGGCGCTCAAATGGCTGACTTGAGAAGAAGGTATGTCTTACTCGCCTTTGAGCGCCGAAACGTATTTTTGCGGGAGCGAGCGTTTCATCAGGGTGCGGTCGGTGACGACGTGGGTAGTTTCACCTTCCGCGAGCAACTGTTGATCGCTGGCGCGCACCACGCGGTAGCGGAATTTCAAGACCGCACCTCGAACTCCGGCCACGTGGGTCACGACGATGAGCTCATCATCGTAACGTGCCGGGGACTTGTAGCGGCAGTTCGCCTCGACGACTGGAATGAAACAGCCGTCCTCAATTTCCATCGCCTTATAGTCGAAGCCTAGCTGACGCAGCAACTCCACACGCCCAATTTCAAACCAGACTAGAAAATTCGAATAATAGACGACGCCCATCTGGTCGGTTTCCGCATAGCGCACGCGAAGGCGAACCTCACCTCTCACACCGCTCCCGATGGAATTCAATTCCTTCACCGGTACATCTCCTTAAGAGTGGGCAGGCGCCTTGCTGCGTTTCCGGGAAGGCCACTGAGGTGTACGCCGCTCCAGGAATGCCGACAATCCCTCGCGAAAATCCTCCGTGCTGCGCGCATTCGCATTCATCTCGACAGCCACCTTCAACTGTCGATCGAGCTGCTCCTTTACGTGCGATGACAGCAACTGCTTGGTACAACGCAACGATTCTGGACTGTTCTTCAGCAACTGGCGCGCCAGCCGCAATGCTCGGTCCATTAACCCGGAGTCCCGCACGACCTCGTTCACCAGGCCCATCAACTGCGCCTCTTCCGCGGTAATCAGCCGAGCCGTCAACAGCAAATCCCTGGCAAGTTTCTCCCCCACTTGCAGCGTCAGAAAAGTGGAAACCATTGCGGGAACGAATCCGATGCGGGCCTCTGTGTATCCGAATTTTGCTTCAGGAACCGCCAGAGTAAAGTCGCAGACGGTGGCAAGTCCCATGCCGCCGGCGATCGCATGTCCGTTCACCGCGGCAATGGTTGGCAGCGGCAGGTCGTACAGTTTGCGCAGCAGCAGCGCCATCCGTTCCGCATCGACATTGTGTTGCGGGATCGTATGTTTTATCAGCGACTGAAGGTGTTCCAGATCGAGCCCGGCGCAGAATGCCGGACCTCTACCGGTCAGGATCAATACGCCGGAGTTGCGACCCGCCAGGCTATCCAACGTTGACGTCAACTCGTCGATCATTTGTGGAGTGAGCGCATTGCGGCGCTCGGAACGATTGAGCGTGATGGTGACGATGTCGTCTATTTCCGTCACGTAAAGAGTTTGGTAGGGCATCCTGGCTCCTGCAGCGATACACGCGCAAATCCATAGTAGAGGATGACTTCGCGCAAGTCACTTTCGCCAATCCACGGATCGCGCTTGCAGGGGGATGTTCAAAGGTGCACGGCGTAGTTGTAGCAACCCGAGCCGCCTTAGGATGATTGATGACCCTCGATTACAGGAGCATGCTGGTGTTCCCCGCGTGGTTGGAATGCGGTCAGGATGTCGCTCTTGGTCACAATCCCTTCCAGTCTTCCTTCTTGGGAAGTTACGAAGAGCATCGGTCGATGCCGCTCGCCCATCAACAGACGCAGAGCTTCCATTAAGTCGAGGTTTTGCGGGACAGTCTGGGTGTGGCGTTGGGTCAATTGTTCGACCGTAGTAGCTGCCCAATGTTCCTGCGGAACCGTGTTGAGTGATACAGGCACAATCCAACCTAAAACATGTTCCCCATCAATAACCGGAAAAGCGCTGTGTGGATGCTTTGCAGCAATGTTGTCGGCAAATTCCTGCAATGTTGCGGTGGACGTGACCGACACAACCTGCGACTGCATGATCTGTGAGACCGGAATGCGGCTCAATTCCTGAATGCGGAAACCTTCGTGCAGGCGCTGGTCGCCGGAAGCCGAGGCTTCGCCGGAAATTCCATAAGCCACTGCCGCGCCGATCAGAGCGGGAATGATGAAGGCATGACCGCCCGTCGCTTCCGCCACGAACACAACCGCAGCCAACGGCGTTTTATATCCTGCAGCGATAAACGAGGCCATGCCGACGGCAGCGTACAGCTCGACGGAACCGGAGTGCACAATCGTCTGCGCAAATGCGGTCCCGAAACTACCCCCGGTAAGAAACAGCGGGACAAACATCGCGCTGACTCCGCCGCTGGCTAGCGTAAACAAAGTGGCCGCAAGCTTCAGGATTCCGAACACCACCAGCTCCCCGGAACTGTGCTGGTGACCGAGAATTTGTACGACAGCTTCGTAGTTCGGACCCAGTGGGACCAGAGATCCGTGATAGAACGCCAGGAATGCGATTCCACAAAGTCCGGTGAGAAAACCACCCACCGTCAGCTTGAGCCAATGCGGGATGGGCCAGTGCACCATAAAAACGCGAGCCCGGCGAAACGTGATGGTGAAGGCCATTGCTACCAGCCCGATCAACGCGCCAAGCAGCGCGCACCAGAGCAGATCTCGCCCCGTGAATGAATTGATGCTGGCGAAGTTGAACAGCGGAGTCGCACCCAGGAAGAAAGCCAACGTTACATAGGAGACAACTGAAGCGATCAGCGAAGGCAACAGCGCCTCATGCGCCAGGTCATCTTTGTACGGCATTTCCAGCGCAAAAACCAGACCCGTCATGGGGGCGCGAAATACTGCCGCCATTCCGGCAGCAGCGCCGCTGATCAGCATAATGCGTCGATCTCGCGGTTCCAACCCAAAGCGCCGCAACTTCACCCAGAGCCACGATCCAACCGCTCCGCCGCCATAGATACTTGGGCCTTCGAGAGCGGCGCTCCCGCCAAATCCAACCGTAGTGATTGCCGCCAGAATCTT
>DASZMG010000097.1:0-10003 GCA_035551975.1 Candidatus Acidiferrales bacterium
GTTCTATCGAGAATAGGAACCACACGCCGAGAGGCCTATAGAGTGCGCGAGAAGTTTCGCAAGCATTTTGTACCCGGCGCTCCTCCGCAGCGCGTCAGGAGAGCTTTTGTCTCTTGACAAAGACCTATCATGGAAGTCGGAATTACTGTTGGACGGTAGCCGCCCCCCTTGGCGTAGTAGGCGCCAAAGGCGAAGCTTCCGGCGGCAAAGGATTTGACAGTCTTGCCGTACGCTGACCCGTTTTTGGTGGAGTTCGAAAATCCGTCGGGCGCCACCCGAAAATCCTCGCCGTCACCGACGCCGCCGCCAAGCACCGTTGACCAGCCGTGGTAGCTGCCCGTGCTCATAACGAAAGCTATGTTTCTCTGGTTGAACTCGCCATATGTGGCGGAGACGCTGGCGTGAATCGTCTCCGTGGGCTGAACTGGAGTGAATTCCACTCGTCCGCCAACGTCGGTGTACCAGCGATCATCCGGTGTGCCGGGCCCGTAGGTGACATCCAGATTTTGCATCAGCAGGTTCTGCGGCACCGTGGCCGACTGCCACAAGCCGGTGGCCGGGTCAACAACTGGAACACCGTCATAGGTGACGCCGAGAGACCCGGGAGCTGTAAAGCTGGTGGCCTCGCCCGCCCAACCTTGCTGGATTCCGTTTAACAGGATCGAATATTTTGTAGCGCCGGTCTCTCCGTAGCCGACCACGTTGGCCCCTGGTGTGGACTGAATCATCTGCGCCCCACCTGCCACCGGTCCGGCGGCATCCAATTGTTTCCGATCAAGCACTCGAAGCGTCTGGTCAGACATCATTACGTCTTCCCTGGTAGGCACCGGCTCGGCCTCGGGTACAACCGTTCCGCGAACCACTACGCTCTCTTGAAGCGTGGCCACGGTGAGGGTGGCGTTAACGGTCACTGACGCTTGCGTCGCCAGCGAGACCCTTTGCGTGAACGACTGGAAACCCGACTTCTCAATCAAGACGAGCTGCGGATTGGAAGTTACATCCTTGAAAGTGAACTGGCCATCCGCGCCAGTCGTGGTGTGGACTGCTTTTTGCGTGGCCAGATCCGTCAAAGAAACAGCCGCGTCAGGAATCGCGGCTCCTGCGGAATCCATCACCTTTCCTGTAACCATTCCCGCACCTTGAGCGCGGGCGACGAGTACGTACCCGAAAACCAATAGACATAGAATTAGAATTCGACGCAAAGTGGTCTCCTTTATGAGATTTAAAATCGGACTGCTGAACAAACATCGATAGTCGACTACGTGAATCGACAGCTCAGATCACAGCGGTGTGAATGCTCGGTTAAAGCACGCGCAATACATGCTTCAGGAAAGCAACTATCTGGTACATGGCTTGGGGTTCTTCGGAGAAGTCCGCTGATGGCCGTCCTACTAATGGCGCAGTTTGTTCGCCGTAAGCGATCGAGTCCGTTACAATGCAGGTTCTTACAGCGGGAAAAATAAAACGAATGGAGAAATCATGGGCAACAAAATCAGCCTCACAGCGCCAGATGGCCACACGTTCGGTGCTTATCGAAGTGATCCCTCAAGTGCTCCGAAAAAAGGAGTGGTGGTCATTCAAGAGATCTTCGGAGTCAATCACCACATCCGAGCCGTGTGCGATCGCCTGGCGGCAGCGGGATACGCGGCGGTGGCACCTGCCTTATTCGATCGGATCGAGCCCGGCTTCGAATCCGGATACTCGCCCGAGGAAATATCGGCGGCCATGCGATTCGTCCAGAACCCGGATTTTGGGGCGTTTTTGCGCGATACCAGCGCCGCCATCAAGGAATTGTCGGGAGTGGGACCAGTTTCGATCATGGGCTTTTGCCTCGGGGGAACCGTTGCTTTCGCGTCCGCGTGTAACCTCGACGGGCTGGCCTCGGCAGTGTGTTACTACGGCGGATTCATCGCCAAGATGGCGGATCAGAAGCCGAAGTGTCCTACGCTGATGCATTTCGGCGCTCTGGATAAGCACATTCCGTTATCGGACGTGGAGACGATCCGCGAAAAAAGGCCCGATTGCGAGATTTATGTCTATCCTGGCGCCGATCACGGATTTAATTGCGATGAACGCGCCAGCTACAACAAAGAAGCCGCGGCATTGGCGTGGCAGCGCAGCCTGGACTGGATGGGCAAAGCAAGAGAGAAAGCATGAAGTAATTGCATATGCGCCGTAGCGCGAAACGGCGCGATGATGTTGAGGAAATCCGCAGCTACTTGCCTTCGATTTCGTCGGCGAGCTTTCCCGCGCCATAGAGCTTGCGCAACGCTTCCATCATGGCGGCGCTATCCACGGCGACGGCGCGATTCAGCGTTCCGTCATAGACGAAGTCGCCGGCGAGCGATTCGATGTTGCCATCGAAGATCAGGCCCACCAGTTCCGCGTTGCGGTTGATGACGGGCGAACCGGAGTTGCCGCCGATGATGTCGTCGGTCGAGACGAAATCAAGCGGCGTGGCCAAGTCGAGCTTGTCGCGGCCGTCCACATAACGCTGCGGCAGGTTAAAGGGCGGACGATCGTTGAAGCTGGCGGAGCGATCGTACAGGCCGTAGAAGGTGGTTTTGTAGGGAGCGATGGTGCCGTTCATGGGATAGCCGGTGGCGGTGCCGTAGGAAAGGCGCAGAGTGAAGGTCGCGTCGGGATAGGTATCCTTGCCATAGACCTTGAAGCGCGCCGTGCCGATTTTTTCACCAGCGGATGTTTCGACACTGTTCACCTCTTCGTCCATCTGCTTGATCATGGCGCGCTGCAGCGGATCGAGGCGGCGAGCCAGCACGATCAGCGGATCGGTGGAAGCCGCGATGGCGGATTCGCCACCTTCCAGCAATTGGCGCCGCGCCGCAGCGTCCGCGAGATTGCTGCCGCCGATGTAGGCTTGGGCCGCCTCGGCGGGAGTTTTCCCATCGAGCGCCGCTTTTACCCAGGGATCGTTCGGTCCAAGTTCGTCTAGGGCCTGCTGCAGGCCGCCGGTCATGCGCGCGATTTCCAGTTGCGGATACACCGGCGCCGGAGAAAGCAACTGGTACTTCAACGATTCCAACTGGGAATCGTGAAAGCCGGGCAAGCGCACGCCGTCCGGCTTTTGCACTTCGGCGACATACTGCACGAGAGTAAGGGCCTGCCCATATAGCGGACTGTCGGTGCGACGGAAAAGATTCTGCTTGAACAGCGCAGCGTCCTTCTTGGTGGCTTCTTCGATCTGCGTCCAGGCATCGCCGTATTCCTTTTGCCATTCGGGATTGGCCGCGACCTTTGCGCGGAAGTCCGTCTCGTCGGCCACTTTCTTGCCGAAAACCTGCGGATCGAGCAGGCCCTTGAGGCGCCCTTCGTAAGCCTTGCGCGAATTCTCGTAGGAGAAGATCTGGGTTTCGGCCTGGCGCGCCTGCTCCGTACCTTGCGCGGCATACTCGCGGAGCACGGCGACGCGGTGCCGCAATAATTTTAAAACGTCAGGCTCGATCACATCGCGCTCGACGGTCAGTTGGGCCACGGTGTCGTTGCGCTGCGTTGAGCCGGGATTGCCGGAGACAAACACGAGTTCGTTTTCGGAGGGCCCCTTGTCATTCCACTTCAGATAATTTTCGGTGTGGATGGGCTTGCCGTTCTCGTAGACGCGAAAAAGCGCCATGTCGAGGTCATAGCGCGGGTAGGTGAAATTATCGGGATCGCCGCCGAAGAACGCGGTCTGCTCCTCGGGCGCAAAGACGATGCGAACGTCGGTGTACTTTTTGTAGCGGTAGAGCCAGTATTCGCCGCCCTGGTAGAGCGAAATCACGTCGGAGCGCAAGCCGGTAGCTTTCAGACTTTCGCTTTCGATTTCAGCCGTCACGGCCTGGCGCGCTTTCAGAGCGGCCTCACTGGTCATGCCGGGTTTGACCGCCGCGAGCACGCGGGCGGTGACATTTTCCATGGATTCGAGCACGTTCACTTCGAGGTCCGGCGACTTCATTTCCTGGTCCTCAGTGGGCGCATAGAAACCGTTGGCGATGTAGTCGTGCTCGGGCGTGGAGTTCTTTTGCAACTGGCCGCGGGCCACGTGGTGATTGGTGAGCAGCAAGCCGTCGGGCGAAACGAACGAGCCGGAGCCGCCGTCGTTGAGGCGCACGCTCGAGAGGCGCACGTGGTCGAGCCATTCTTTCGTGGGCTCGAATCCGTACTTCTGCTTCAGCAGCTTCAAGGGAGGATTGTCGAAGGTCCACATGCCCTCTTCGGCAATGGCGTTGACGCTTAGGGCGACGAAGGAGACGGCAATTAGAAGGGCTGTTTGAATGAGTCCACGCCGCAGATGCACAGGACACCTCTCGTTCGGAAAGTCGGCCAGCTACTTGGCTACAGATTACTTGGCTATCAATTATAACGGCGCGGGCGCTGTCGCGTATAACGGCGCTGTCGCGAACCCGAATGCTCGCGGGCTTTTTCATATGGCCCGTCGATCGCTCCGCTCGCTCGCGGCGGGTCTTACTGCTCGCGGGAAGCGCTCCGCGCACGTTCTTTTATCGGGGCTAAAGCGCGCGACCTAAAAACATTTTCCGTAGCTAACGCTGTACTGAACCGCACTACCTAGCGGCAGAGCTGTTATCTATTTGTGGATCGAGTAAGCAAGACCGTCGGCCCATACGGAAATGGCGGATTGCCTCGCGCCTGGCGCGAGCAGATTCTTTGCTTTGAGCACCCTAGAAGGGTACGATGCTGCGGCAAATCGACCAAATCCCAACCCACAGCTTACAAGGAATTCTATGAAATACGTGATTTCCTGGCGCGAGCGCCCGGCCGCATCGGCAAAAGACTACGAAGCCGCGCATGAGCGCGTCCTGGAGATTTTTTCCGACAAATGGAAGATGCCCGCGAGCATGACGATGAAGGAATTTGTGATTCGCGTTGGCGATTATGGCGGCTACATGATCGTTGAAACGGACAAAGTGACCGACATTCACTACTTCACCAGCGTGTTTGCCGTATTCGAATTCAAGGTCGAGCCGGTTGTGGATGTAATGGAGGCAGTGGCGGCGGAACTGAAAGCCATCGAGTACCGCAAGAAAACCGTTTCGTAGCGGTTAGCGCGGGGAGCGAACCGGCCTAGGAAACGGGCCGGTTTGATATCCGTACGCATCGAGAGGTGATACGGCTCGCCCTCGGTATCGTCTATCGTGCTGGAACCGGGGCCGCGAAAGACGACCTTCCGGGAAATCCACAAGCCGAAGAACAGATCGAAAAAACAGGCACCAATTTCCTGGGAGCGGCATCAGTGAGGTAGCCACCTCTACGTGGATTGCGCCGCCGGCGACGTTGACGCTGGTTGTCCACGGATTCGATGGCCATCTCATAAAAACAAACAAAGGAGAGCGCCATGTCCCACCATCTCGATTCCCCTGTTGCTCGCCAAGACATCCGCCTGGACCTCACGGACCTGTACGTATTTTTCTTTTCAGGAAATGGGCGCTGCATGCGACTCGTTGCCGACTGTCAGGTAATTTGGCATCACGAAAAACATGCGGTCGTTTTTGCTCTTCCGAGAATCTGGGGAGGACTGGCTATTTTCAGCGGGCTGGTCCGCTGGGTGTTGCTGTGTAGCCGGCTGGGTGTCAGACTGCGGCTGCAAAACCACCGCATCGAGTACGGCCGGGTACTGCGCCTCTTGCGCGCATGAGGCAAACGCAACCAGCAGCAGGGATCCAAGTGCCGCAAAGACGGAGCGGAGCCCGCAGCAGCGTCCCAGATTCATCGGAGCATTATGCCCGTTTCCTGGACCTATTTGCGATAGGTGGATGAATGAAGGGCTAGGCGTCGGAGCTGCTTTGCTTCCTTGCGGGCGTCGCCGTAAAATACGCCCATGGCCAAAAAGTCAGCCACTTTCATTATCGAATGCCCGTGCTGCCGCGGCCAGCTAACCATTGACCGCGACCTCGGCGTCGTTCTGTCTCACGTGGCTGCAGTGCGTCCTCCTTCCATCGATCTCGACGACACTGCCCGCTTGCTCCGTGACCATGAAGACGCGGTCGAAGCCAAGTTTCGCGCATCGGTTGAAGCTGAGCGCAACAAGGAAGACGTGCTTTCCCGCAAATTCGCCGAAGGGTTGAAGAAAGCCAAGGACGCCCCGATCGAAAAGCCTCTTCGCGATTTCGACCTCGACTGATATCCATGTGGAAGACTTCGCAAACAGGCGTGCTGCGTTAAGACACGAAGCGACAACACCGCAGGAGAGATCCCTCGACTCGCTGAAAGGCGCTCGCTTCGGGATGACAACGTCAAACGAAAACGCGACGCAAGGGGCCGCATGGCTTTGCATTTTTCACGCAAAGCCTGCGTGTCTCGCTTTTCGCCACATGCGAAACCGGCGAACGCAGTTCGCCGTCCGTGCAACAAAAGTTTGCGCTGCGGTTGCCGCGTGTTCCGCGCATTTCGTGAAGATGGAGCGCTCCGCAGTAAGATCTTCGTCGGATTTTGTTTCACGGTGTCATCCCGAAGCGAGCGAAGCGATTTTTCTTCGCGAGTCGAGGGACCTCTCTTCGATTCGTCACCATCGGCGAATTCTGCGATGGTCTTTGTTCGCATTTGCTGTCGCGCTTTTTATTCCCCATTTGGCGCACGCGCAGACCAAGTCGGCCAACGCGAAAAAGCTTCCGCGGGCGCGGCAGCTCGATCAGCACGTTTTATTCGAGCGCGAGGCTTCCAGCGGCGAACTCCGCGTTGCAACCTCGGGTGCGGACACTCACGCGCAGGGCAGCGAGGAAGTAAGCGACCGCGCCATCCAGGTCGTCACGCAAATGGTCGCCGTCACCTGCAGCGTTTTTACCACCGAAGGCGATCCCGTTCCCGGACTCACCCGAGGTGACTTCCGCATCTACGACAACGGCGTCGCGCAGCAGATTGCTTATTTCGACGCTTCCACACAACCCGCGAGCGTCGCGCTCATCATCGATGCCAGCCCCAGCGTCCTGCGCGATACCGACGAGATGAAGCGCGCCGCCTCCGCCCTGGTCGATGCGCTCGCCCCGCTTGATCAAGCTGCCGTCGCCGACTTTTCCGCGCACACCTATCTCCAGCTTCCTTTTTCCGACGTGCGCGAGCTCATCCGCCGCGCCGTTGCCCGCGTCGATCCGCGCCAACTCCTTGGCGACACCGGCGGCTCGAACATCTACGAAGCCGTCTATCTCGTCGCGCGCGATCTTTTCCCCGGCCGCACCGGGCGCAAATCCATCGTACTGCTCACTGATGGCCAGGACAGCGGCCTCGGTCTCACTCTCGATCCGACGACCGCATCGCCGCGGCCTGGCTTAGCTGAAAATCGCCTCACCTTCGATGATGTCACCCGCCTGCTCGCGAGCGAAGATATTCAGCTCTTCGCCGTCTCCACCGAACCGCGGCCCGGAATCATGACCGCGGATTGGCTCGCTTCGCACGCGGTCACTACGCTGCTCACCAGCGCCTCGCGCCGGGAAAATATTCCGCCGGACACGTTGTATCTCGCGGAGCTGGTCCGCCGGGCCGGCGGACAGCTCTATTTTTTGCACGATAAGGAAACCCTGGCTGACACATTTCGCGACATCGCCAGCAAAATCCGCGCCGAGTACACCCTCGGCTTTTATCCCGCTGCGGGATCCGCATCCGCTTCTCCGTCTGCAGCCGCAGATGGCATCACCGCGACGCCATCCGCCACTGCTGCCACCGCGAGCGGCTGGCATCAGCTCCGCGTCGATCTCCCGGACCAGGCTGACGCCCGCCCCTCCTATCGCTCCTCGTACTTCGTGTCACCGTGAACTGTCGGGCTCACGGTTTGCGCGCGAGTCACGACTCCTAGCAAAACGATTGAGAAATATTTCGGAAGAACATTCGCGAACGCGGTGTGCGTCCGGGTTGTTTCTAGACCGGGCTGGCCACGGGTCTGCGGGCGGTTGCTGCACCGCCAGCTGTCACCTTCGCGCGAGCCGGCCGCGAGCGCAGCGTTTCCTGCACCTGCAGCACCACATCCGCCACGAAAATGGAAGAAGCGGTACAGGCCCACACAATCGCCTCGGCCATGGCCGCGCTATGTATATGCGCCAAACCGAAGATCACTCGCGCCTCGATAAAAATCAGCGGTCCGGTGCCAAAGCTGCGGGTCATCCACTGGCGGTGCTGCTGCACCTTCCCCTTCAGGATGAAGCCGAGCGCGATGGCCGTGGTGAGTATCCACAGCCCCGATTGGAAGAACGTCTCAAAGGTGAAGGTGCGAGAAAAGCCCAGCCTCTCGTCAAGATGTTCGATATAAACCGCGATGGGAGCGGCGACAAATGTACACACGATGTAGACGTAGCCCACCTTGCGATGCAAGCCGATGAACCGCTGCCGCAGGCGGTCGGAGAACTGCATCGGCCCCAGTATCAGCGCGCACGCGCCGGCCAAGCCATGCGGCAACAGCCACCATCGGAATGACGCAATGTGCTGCCACTCGGGATCTTTGGGATGGACTAGAAACCTCTCGCTGGTCATGGCAACGTATGCGGCCATCAGCGCGATGAATCCAAACAACAGATACTTCGGCCGCAGCCACGAAGGCCGCTGCCACGGCATGGAAGGAGTAGAACCTTGAACGGGTGATGCTTCGCTGGCCATGGCGGCCTCCGATTCGCTGCGCCGAACGCGCGGTTGAAAACTCTGGCTAAAGTAACGGGGCCTATGGAAGGGGAATCTTCTGCTTCGACGTCAATTTTAGGCTTCTGAAGCCCGAATTGTACGCTTCACCCGCCTGGAACACAATGTTTTCGAACGGTAGTCACGGATGATTCCAAACGATGAAAGGGAGTCTTAGGCTAGATACGAAGAGAGATTCCTCGTCGCTCATGCGCGACCGCAAGGCGGTCGCGCCCTTCGCTCGCTCGGAATGACAGGGTTCGCAGTTTCCGCGGCTTCCAAATTGGCTGGCGACACTTGGGCTGAATCCGGGCCCGGCAGTGATGAAACGAACTTGCGCCGGTGTAGGCTTGCGGATGGCGGGCTGAAGCCCGCCGCTACACAAGCGGACACGCTTGATCGTCGTAGACTGGTCTTCGGTCTGAAAGGAGGCTCGCATGGAAATCCACTCTGTTGATTCTTACTTGAAATACTTTTCCAACATTCGCGAGCGCACCATGCGTGTCGCGCGCTGTGTCCCGCCGGACAAAACCGAATGGACCTTCGCGCCCGGGAAATTCACCGCCGGAGACCTGCTTCGCCACATCGCCGTCACCGAACGCTACCTTTTCGCCGACGCCATCGAATCCGTCCCCAGTCGCTATACCACGCATGGTCCCGAACTCGCCGCCGGCCTCGAAAACATTGTGGCTTTCATGGAGCGCCTGCACTCCGAATCGATGGCCATCTTCGGCAAAATCGCCGATGCCGATCTGAAGCGCAAAGTCCGCAACGTGGGCGGCGTGGAAATCCCTATCGACAAATGGCTCCGCTCCATGACCGAGCACGAAATCCACCATCGCGGCCAGCTTTACGTCTATCTCGGCCTGCTCGAAGTGCAAACTCCACCCCTCTTCGGACTCACCTCCGAGGAAGTCCGCGCCCGCGCCTCACAGAAGCCAATCTGAGTTGTCGGCCACACCGCATCAGACTGCTCAGGGTTCGAGCGCCTTCAGCTACACTATATTTCAGGCGAATGCCTTTGGATTCACAACCCGAAACCACCCTTACTGCGTTTCAGATAGAGCAGGCCACAAGCGCCCTCGTCGGAAAGCCCCTTTGGCAGTGCCGCCGAGCGGCAGATATGGCGATGTTTCAGTTCGGTCGCCGAAGGAAGATACAAAATGTTCGAGGAGAATGGAGAGAAGTTGGCGACATCGCTCTCCATGTTCAGTGCCGATGGCGATTATTGCGTGATGGCCTAATCGTTATTGGGAGCTCGGATTTGTACTATCCCGCCGAGTTTGAGGAGGGTGGCAACGTGCCCGACGAGTTCGACTGGGATACAGACAACAATTTGCGGGACAAATTGCTAGATCGTTTGTTCAACAGCGATACGCGCGAATTTCTA
>DASZMG010000098.1:0-13683 GCA_035551975.1 Candidatus Acidiferrales bacterium
GAAATAGATGAGAGCCGCCACCGAAGCGAGGCATAAAGAGGAGAGCATCATATGCGAGGCGCTTCGCGAGCGGCCAAGTCCGGTGTTGATTAGCGAGAGCCCAGCGATGGCCACGGGAACCAAGAGAATCGAGAGCAGACACAGGAGAGCTGCAATGTCGGAAAGCGCCGGCGATGGGGTCACCCTCGCACGCCTCGTCGCAGGAGCGGATGAGCGCGAGCTAAAAGTACCAGCGCAATTACCTCAACTCCGACTCCGGCAAGCAGGAAAACAGTGCGAGCAGCGCCCGCGGCGAGAAGAGCAACGGAGGCAAAACCAATTCCGCCCCCCGATAGCAGCAGCACAAATCCCAGAATTTTCATTGGTCCACACCAAGCGCCGTATAGATTCCACCTTCTTTATTGTTTCTCATATATAGATAAAAGTGATTCAACCCATTTACAAATGCCTGCACACGGCCCATTCGGGGAGAGTTTATCAATGGAAATGGCTGCAATTGCTGGGAATTTCCAAAGTCGAGACTGGCATAGCGGGACATCCAAAACTTTAATCCCCTCTATAACAATGTTGCATTTTACTAGTTCTTTATACTCCCTTAATGTCGCCGGGATCAGTACACCTTAAAGGAGGATTCACCGTATATGGCCGAGAAAACAACCGGTGAGATGCAAGCCACCTTAGGGCTGACTGGGTTGACGATGAACGCCATGGCGCTCATCGCTCCCGGCGCGTTCCTATGGCTCACCTTTTATGCGCAAGCAACCGAGGGTAATACTTCGCCCTCCATGTGGATCGGGATTCTAGTAGCGCTTTTGCTTTGTCTTGCCACCGCCGTGTCTTACGCAGAGCTGTCAAAACTCTACCCCGGAACGGGCAGTTCCTACTATTTTGCCGAACAGTCTTTCCTGAATCACGATAAGGCGTGGCGCTATGCACGGTTGATGAAATTCATTGTGGGCTGGGGTTCGCACTTGTATTACTGGATCTACCCAGGAGTCATGGTCGCCGCCACCGGACTGTTCGTCGGGTACATGGTAGGCACGCTTTGGCCGAATTTCATGAGTGCCTCGAATCCAGGACCCGCGTTCATGATGCTGGTAGCGATCCTGTTTTCCTTCGGGGTGGCCTACATTGCTCATCGCGGAGTAACAGGCTCGACAGCAGTGAACGTTGCCATCAACGTAATTCAGATTTCAGCTCTGATTGTGTTTTCTGTGATGGCCATCGGCTACCGGATGAATCATGCTCCGGGTACCGTGGCTTTCCAATGGGATTCCACCACGGGAGAGGCATACGACTACGAATTTAAGACCGCCTCGCAAACGGTAAACGGGCAGAAGACCGACGTGATCGTGCGCGACGCGAACATGGTTCCCCAACCGCAACTGGATGCCGCGGGAAAGCCGGTGCCTTACCACATCAGCTATCCCGAGAAGGATGCCGCCAGCGGTAATTTCCTGAGCCATCCAAACGCCAAGTCGGTAGTGGGCCTTCACAGTTGGGGCTTTGCATTTGTGCAGGCTACCGTAGCAATTCTGATCCTGGTGGGATTTGAATCGTGTACGTCGCTCGGAGGCGAAGCCAAGAATGCCAAGAGGGACATCCCCATTGCGGTCATCACGTCGCTTCTGGTTCAAGGAGCTTTCTGTTATCTGTTCGAGTATTTCGCCGCGAACTATTTCTTAAATAGCGGCTACTCGATGCAGAGCGCGGCAGGATCCGCAGCGCCTCTCGCCGACATGATGGTTATGGTCGGCGATGCCTTGTTTGGCTCCGGCCACGGGCGCACCTTCATGCTGTTAGAAGCAATCACGGTGTTCCTTGCTTTGATTGGGACCACGCTTTCCTGCATCAACACCGGAGCGCGTGTTACCTATGCCATGGGCAAGGACCAGGAAGTGCCCGAGCACTTCGGCATGCTTCACGACAAGAACCTCAGCCCGCACCGCGCCATTTGGACACTCGCGGTGATTTCGGCCATCTTTGGTTGCATCGCATTATTGATGGTTTTCGGGGATGGCGGCGCTCCCACGGATGCGGTGATTCAGGGCATTCCTCACGGCTTTTGGTCGAGCTTTGGCTATCTGACGCACGACAAGATGGCTGCGCTGCCCAACAGACACAACCATAACGCTGGCTTCGAATTTCGGCACATTTTTGCTATACGGGCTGAGCTGCGTGGTGTGCATGGTGGCTTATCACAACCATCCCAACTTTAAGGTGGTGCGACACTTGCTGGTTCCGCTTTTTGGCGTCGTGGCTAACCTAGTTTGCATGGCGTTTTACCTGATTGGGCCGTTCATGGGGTACGGCACAAAGATGGAGCCGTACCTGGCGCTGGGAATCGCCGCGGTCTGGGCCATTTACGGGGGCATCTACTTCACGATGTCGAGCAAGAAAACGGGCCGGACTACACTAGTGCCTACCCGCTCTACTGCCACACCGTGAGATAAGCCCGCTTAAGCATCGTTGACAGGGCGGGCTTGCGCCCGCCCTGTTTTCATTTCAGAGAGTGTAGGGTCTAATGTATCGAGGGCGATCAATATCGAGCGGGGCGGCTGCTGTGGCTCCCGCCCGAGAACTCCCACTTTCATCAGGTGCTATGGACCTCGAGTTTGCTGAGCTTTCCGATTTGGGGCGAGTCCGGCAGGGAAACGAAGACTATTTAGGCCATGCGGCCCCCTCGGAATCTTCGCGAATCCGATCGCATGGGTGGCTTTTCGTGCTTGCCGATGGCGTGGGGGGCCACGACCGTGGCGAAGTGGCCTCACGGACGGCGGTGGAGTCCATTGTCAATGGTTTCCTGCAAGCCGCTGCGGGAGAGCCTCACCCAGGATTGCTGGGGTCTTTAGTACAAAAAGCAAACAAGGGCGTGATTGACGCCGGACAGGAATTGGGAGGCGCTGCGGCGCGCATGGCAACAACGGTGGTGACCTGCGCGCTTCGCTATAACCGCGCGGTAATTGCCCATGTAGGAGACTCGCGTTGCTATCTGACGCGCAAGGGACAGACTTCGATTCTCACGCGCGACCATACCATCGCGCAGGAGCATGTGAAGCTGGGCCTGCTTTCCGCGAACGAAGTGGAAAATGCCGAAACGCGACACGTGTTGAGCCGCTGCCTGGGCGGTGAACTCATCGTCGCGCCTGAAGTTAACGAACACGAAGTATTTGCCGAGGATGTGCTGGTGCTGTGCTCCGACGGCTTGCATAACTCGGTCACGACGACGGAAATCGGGGCGGTGACCGGGCATGGCGGTGATTTGTCTGTCGCGGCAAGGCGCCTGGTGGATATTGCCAATCAACGCGACGGCAGTGATAATATCAGCCTGCAACTGATACGCATTCGGAGTGTCGAACGCGTCGGCATGTATCGCGGGCGCCCCTATCTGCTTCGCTGATAGCGGCGGAATGGCTCGAATACGCTTACGACGACGCTCGCGAGGAATCCCGTCCGTCCCGGCGAACAACTCGATCATTACCGGCTCGATAGCGTTGTAGCCCGCAGCGGTATGGCCTCTATTTTTCGCGGCACCGACCTAAAGACAAACCGCACCGTCGCTATCAAAGTCCCGCATCCTGAGATGGAAAGCGATCCGGTCCTCTTCGACCGCTTCAAGCGCGAGGAAGAGATCGGGATGGCGCTTGATCATCCCGGAGTGATGAAGGTCTACGATCGCGAAGACCGCAGCCAGATCTACATGGTGATGGAGTGGGTCGATGGGAAACTGCTGCGGCAGATCCTTAGCACCGAAAAAAAGCTGCCCCCGGAACGCGCCGTAAAAATTGCCGTGGGAATTGCCGAAGCGCTTTCCTACATCCACACGCACGGGGTGGTGCATCGCGATTTGAAGCCTGAGAACATTATGATCGGCCCAGATGACAGCGTGAAGCTGATCGACTTCGGCATCGCCGGAATGGAAGGATCCCGCCGGCTGACATTCGCGAAGCTGTCGCAGGTGATGGGCACTCCCGAATACATTTCCCCTGAACAAGTGAAGGGAAAACGAGGCGACGGCCGCAGCGATATCTATGCGCTGGGTGTAATGCTGTATGAAATGCTAACCGGCCAGACTCCATTTCAAGGGCCCAATGCTTTCGCGATTATGAACGACCGGTTGCTGAACAATCCTATTCCTCCACAGGAAGTCGAGCCGAGCATTACGCCCCAACTGCAGGAGATCATCTATCGCGCGCTGGAGCGCGACCCGAAAAACCGTTATGCCACCGCCGCGGAGTTCGCGCATGACCTGGAACATCAAGAAGAGGTCGGCGTCGAAGACCGGACGGAACTCCACGATTGGAAGCAGCGGCGGACGCCGTGGGTGAGGAAGGCACTCTTCTACGCGATGCTGGCGTTGATACCGGTAGTGATTTTCGGTTTGCTGCTGTTTTTTGCGAAACGCTAGACAAACCGAAAAGACGGCCAGAGTGAAGAGAGTTTTACTTACCGGCGGGGCATCGCTTGGGGTGCGGGTTCAGGCGGGTGCTGTGCGAAATACTGGCCCAAGCTGGCGGCTAACTGCTGTGCGCCGGAGCGCAGGTTGCGGTCAAGCGCTTCGACAACATCCGGAACGGTCTTGCCTTTCACGGGTTCGTCATGCGAATAGGTTCCCGTCCATACAGTTGCGCCGGCACGCGCATCGAAAAGTTCGAGTTCGATTGAAACGCGAGCAGTAATCTCCGGTTTATCTACTTCGTCGAGAGAGTCGAGCCGGCCACGAAGGACGTAATCGCCCCGCAGGTTGCTGGCGATAGCTGCAACAGAGCGATAGTCGCCGGTGGAGCGCAGCGTAGTGATCAGGGCGTCCTGCACCATCTCGATCGGTGGCTCTGCCCAGCGGTGATATTCGTAGGTACCCAGTTCCACGGGCCCCGCGCCGTAAACGAGGCGATCGTCGCGATAGAGATGCGATGAACCTAATCGCGCCACGAGCAAGGTGATGGGATAGCGCGCAGATGTCGCGGACGGAGCAGCTTCGGGTTCTCCGGGATCAAGCACGTAGTACTTCACCGGCCGCGAAGCGCCACAGCTCGCCGTGAAGATTCCCGCCAAGCACAGCGCTAAGGCCACCATGCAGCGCGTAAAGGCGGCCGCAGATGTTCGTGGAGATCTCATCTGGGTGGAGGCTCTCCGGGTTTGTGCGGCTTGATTCCCGATGCACGAATCAGAGTGTAGGGCCGCGTCTTGATGGTTTCGGTGAAGGCATTCAGGTTCGCGCTGACGTGGCGCAAATTGTCCAGGATTTCGTCGAGATTCTCAGCGTTTGTATTCAGCGTTTGGTTGAGTTGATCGGCCAAAACGTTGGCGGAAGCGAGGGTCTGTTTCATGCTGGCGAGAGCCGCGCGCAAGTCGGGACGATCTTCGCTAATGGTTGCGTCCAAATGTGCCAAAGTGTCGGTGGCCTGCGCGGAAGTTTTGCGAAAATCATCCAGCAACGGCTTCACTTTCGCAGTGGCATCGTTCAGATTGTCGATGGCTGAGTGGATGGCGGGACGATCCTCGTCCAGCATTCCATGAAGGCTGCCGAGGCTGGCGGAAATATTGGCGCGATTTCTGTCGCTGAGCACGTCGTTCACGCGATTGAGAGTATCCTGAAGCGCAACGGCGCGGGCGTCCAAATTTGCGATGAGGTCGTTCGCATTCGGGCCGAGGCCGCTGATGATTGCCGCGATATCGGCGAAGCTGATGTATTCGGTCGATTTCAGGGTCGCTCCGGGGCTGGCTCTGGGAGCAGCGGCGGTTCCCGGCACGATGCCCAGGAAATTGTCTGCGAGTGGGCTGGTGCTGGTGATGCTGGCGGTACTATTCGTCTTCACCGGAACATCCGGGTTTACTGAAAAATCTACTTCCATGCGCGTGGGATCCTGCGGATCGCTGGTAACCTTCTGAACTCTGCCGATGGGCGGGCCGCCGGCATAGCGAACTTCCGAGCCCGGGGCGAGTCCCCCGGCGTTCTTGAAGTAGGTGCGGTAAGGAACATCGCCTCGGCCGAGGCTTCCGGACAGTAGAAAAACCGTCACGATCAGCAGCCCAGCGGCTACGAGGACAAATAATCCGACCAGCGCGCTTTCTCGCTTCGAATTCATTCACTCGCCCGATGAGGTTTCTGCCGGCGCTCGACGCCCGCAAACCTGAAGGTGTGTGAGTATAACACGCGGATGCAGACCGGCCTGATCCGCGCATTTGACGATCCAGCTTCCGTGGTCCGGACCTCGAGGCGGGAGGTGTTTCAACCTTTGGCGGCAAGCATGGCCTAACGTTTTCCCGGAGGCGTCTCGCCAGTGAGCATCTGGAGATAGTCGATTTCGTCGGTAATTTCTGGCTCGGGCACACGGTCCAGGAACTGGCGGACGCGGGGCTGCGAACTCGAACGCAATTGGTCGGGCGTGCCAGCGGCGACGATGTTGCCCTTGTCAATAAGGATCATGCGATCGGCAATGAGGAAGGCGCTGGCCAGTTCGTGCGTCACGACCACGATGGTCATGTGAAATGTCTTTTTCAGCTTCAGAATCAACTCGTCGATGCCTGCGGCGATGATGGGGTCGAGTCCGGCGGAAGGCTCATCGAAAAAGAGCATTTCAGGATCCATGGCGAGAGCGCGAGCGATGGCTGCGCGCTTTTTCATTCCGCCGCTAAGCTGTGCAGGCATGTAGTTTTCGAATCCGGACAGGCCCACCTGATCAAGCTTCAGCCGGACGATGATTTGGATGGTGGAATCGTCGAGGCGGGTGTGCTCGCGCAGCGGCAACGCTACGTTTTCGCCTACGGTCATCGACCCGAACAGCGCGCCGCCTTGAAAGGACATGCCCATTTTCTTGCGGAACTCATCGCGCTCGGTTTCGTTCATGGCGGCAAAGTTGCGATCGCCTATCCAGATTTCTCCGTGCGTGGGCTGCTCGAGCCCGACAAGCGTGCGCAGCAGCGTGCTCTTTCCCGAACCGGAGCCACCAAGGATCACCAAAGTGTCGCCGGCTGGCGCTTCGAAACTGATGCCATGGAGGATTTCGCGGTCGCCATAATTGACGCGGAGGTCTTTCACAACAATAGCAGGCCCGGTGGGCACATCGAAAACTTCGGCAGAGGAAGTCAGGGCGCCGGGCATGTTCAGCGAGGCGCCGTGAAATAGAAAAGCGCGGTGAAAATAAGGTCGACGACAATCACCAGGAAAATCGATTTCACCACAGCGGAAGTGGTGGAGCGGCCAACTTCCTCCGAGCCCAGACCGGTCTGGAAGCCCTCCTGGCAGCCGACAGCGGTGATCACCACGCCGAACATGACGCTCTTGATCAGGCCGGTGACGATGTCGCGCAACACCAGTGCATTCAGAGTGGCCTGAAGATAGCTGCCCCAAGTGAAGCCGGCGTTGGTGACGCCGAAAAAGCCACCGCCCAGCACGCCCATGAAATCCGCCCAGGTGGTGAGACAGGGCATCATCAGGATCATGGCCAGAAATTTCGGGACTACCAGAAAATGCACAGGCTCAAGCGCCATGGTCTCCAGTGCGTCGATTTCTTCGTTTACTTTCATGGTGCCGATTTCGGCGGCGAAAGCAGAGCCGGAGCGGCCGATGACCATGATGGCGGTCATCAGCGGACCGAGTTCGCGCGTCATGACGACGGCCACGGCATCTGCGATGAGCTGCATCGCGCCGAGTTTGCGGAGTTGGTAGGCGCCTTGAAGCGCGAGGATGGTGCCCACGAAGAAGGAGATGAGCGAAACGATTGGGAGCGCTTCCACGCCGACGGCCATGGCCTGATGTACGGCGCGGCTCAGAGAGAATTTTCGGCCGCGGAAGGGGTCGATAAAGACCGCGCGCGCAACGCCGCCGGTGAGGCGCGCCAAATCACCGACGTACGCCAATCCATCGAGTGTGGCTTCGCCAATTGAAGTGGTTAGCGGCATGAATGCACCGTGGAAGTAAAAAGGCCGTCGCCCAGCGAAATGCCGGCGGAAATCAGCGCCTTGCGTCGCTAGCTCTTTGCGATACCGCCGCCCGCCTGCAGCGCAGATTGTTCGTCATCATACACTTCGAAAACCTTGATTAGCTTGGTCAGTTCCAGCACTTCGCGTGTGGTGCGACTCAAACCGTACAAGGCAAAACTGGTTTTAAGATCGCGGGAAGTTTTGAGAGCTTCCACCAGAGAAGCCACGCCAGCGCTGTCGATGTATTTCACTTTTTGCAGATTGACGATCACCCGGGGAGCATGGTGCTCCTTCATCAGGGCCAGCAGGAGTTTACGAACTTCCGGCGAGTTGTACAGAGTGATGTCGCCAACGACGTCGACGATGGTTGCATTTCCGACTTGGCGCGTGGACAGATTCATGGATGTCCCCTTCGGCCCGAAGAATCTGCTGCCACAGCGGAACGCGAGCACAAGTTGGCTCGTGTTGGACGGGGAATCCAGCTACCGAGGGCTGCCTTCCGCTCCGAAAGCACGGGGGATACGCCGCCTAACGCCGACTATCGAGCGGAACGTAGCTGCGCAAATCATACCCGGTGAAGACCTGTCGCGGCCGGGCGATCTTTTGCTCGGGATCGAGCAGCATTTCTTCCCATTGAGCGATCCACCCGGAAGTGCGCGGAATAGCGAATAACACCGGGAACATGGTCACCGGGAAGCCCATGGATTGATAGATCAGACCAGTGTAGAAATCGACGTTCGGATAGAGGCGTCGCTTGACGAAATATTCGTCTTCGAGCGCGATGCGCTCGCATTCGAGGGCAATGTCGATGAGCGAGTTGCGGCCGAGAACGTCGAAAACTTCGTAGGCCAAACGCTTTACGATCTTGGCGCGTGGATCGTAGTTCTTGTAAACGCGGTGGCCGAAGCCCATGAGCAGCTTTTCGCCGGATTTCACGCGCTTGATGTAGTCGGGAACATTATTAACGGAACCGATTTCCAGCAGCATGCGCAGCACCTGCTCGTTGGCGCCGCCGTGGAGCGGGCCGTATAGAGCAGCAGTAGCGGCCGCCGTCGAGACGTACGGATCGGCATGAGAGCTGCCGACGCCGCGCATGGCCGTCGAAGAGCAATTCTGCTCGTGATCCGCGTGAAGGATGAACAAAATGTCCAGTGCGCGCTCGAGAGTAGGATTCGGCCGATATTTCAGTTCCGTGGTGCGGAAGAGCATGTTCAGGAAATTGCCCGTATAGCTCAAATCGTTGTCTGGGTAGGCATAGGGCATGCCTAAGCTGTAGCGGTAAGAGAACGCAGCAAGCGTGGGCATTTTTCCGATGAGGCGGTAGGTTTGCCGCTTGCGCGACTCGGCGTTAAAAATGTCCTTCGATTCGGGATAAAACGTTGAGAGCGCGGCGACAGTGGAAACCAGCATGCCCATCGGGTGGGCGTCGTAATGAAAGCCGTCGAGAAACTTCTTGATGCTCTCGTGAATGTAGGTGTGGTGCGTTATGTGGTAGGTGAAATCCTTGAGTTGCGCTTCGGTCGGCAGTTCGCCGTATAGAATCAGATAGGCTGTTTCAAGGTACGTGCTTTTTTCGGCGAGTTCTTCGATGGAATAGCCGCGGTAGCGCAGGATGCCTTTGTCGCCGTCGATGTAAGTAATTTTGCTTTGGCAGGAAGCGGTGTTCGAATAGGAAGGATCATAGGTCATCATCCCGAAATCTGAATCGTTCAGCTTGATCTTTCGCAGATCAATGGGCCGGATGGTGTCGTTATGGATGGGAACTTCATATTGTTTTCCGGTGCGATTGTCGGTGATGCTCAAAGTGTCACGTTGCGTCCCAGCGGAACTTTCGCTGTTCATGAGTGTCCCTGTTTTGGGCGGATTCATTGCGTGGCCCCTTCTATGAAGTGAATTTCAGTATATCCGAACCGACTAATCTACACCAAAATACTGCGCGAGCCAGCCTCTTTTTCCTTGCGTGTCTTTTTCCTTGGTCTTTTTCCTTGCGCAAGGCAGCCATATTTTGTCGCTTCTGCAGGCTGTGAGACGCACGCCGATGGCAAGGAGGCCCTATTATTCGCTAAACTATTGGTTTGTCTTTTGGCCATGAACCGCTTCACCATGTGATCTCGCATCGCGAATCGCGGAATATTACCGGCAGCCGATTCCAAAAGGAGAAGTTGCATGCCTTCATTTCCCGGAGTCGATTTCCTCGACTTCGATTCACTCTTGAGTTCTGAAGAAAAGCTGGCCAGGCAGTCCGCAAGGCAGTTCACCGATAACGAAATTCTCCCGATCATTGAACGACACAATCGGGAGGGTAAATTCCCCTTTCAATTGGTGCCGAAGATGGCGGAACTCGGCGTTTTCGGGGCTCCTTTAAAGGGCTATGGCTGTGCGGGTATGTCCAATGTCGAATATGGACTGGTGATGCAGGAAATCGAACGAGGAGATTCTTCCATCCGCAGCTTCGCCTCCGTGCAGTCGGCGCTGGTGATGTATCCGATCTATAGCTTCGGTTCCGCCGCACAGAAAGAGAAGTGGCTGCCGCTCATGCAGCAGGGCAAAGCGATCGGGTGCTTCGGGCTGACCGAGCCGCAATTCGGATCGAATCCGAGCGGGATGTTGACGCGCGCCGTAAAGCAAGGTTCGGAATATGTGCTCAATGGCGAAAAGATGTGGATCACGAACGGATCAATCGCCGACGTTGCCTTGGTGTGGGCCAGATGCGAAGACGGCAAGGTCCGGGGTTTTTTGATCGAGAAAGGTACGCCGGGTTTTAAGACGCAGGATATCCACGGGAAGTACTCGTTGCGTGCGTCCGTGACGTCAAGTCTGGCCATGAACGATTGTAAAATCCCGGCGGAGAACGTACTGCCTGGGGTGGAGGGACTAAAAGGGCCGCTTTCGTGCCTGAATCAGGCCCGCTACGGAATCGGCTGGGGTGCCATTGGAGCGGCCATGGCTTGCTACGACACGGCCCTGAATTACGCCAAGCAACGCAAGCAATTCGACAATCGTCCCATAGCCTCCCATCAACTCGTGCAGGAGAAATTAGTCTGGATCATCACGGAAATTACCAAGGCGCAATTTTTGATGCTGCAAGTGGGGCGCTTGAAGGATCAGGACCGCATGCATCCTTCGCACATCTCCATGGCCAAGATGAATAATGTTTGGATGGCGCGCGAATCGGCCCGCACGGCGCGCGAAATACTGGGCGCTAACGGAGTGGTCGACGACTACTGCATCATGCGGCACATGGCCAATCTTGAATCCGTGTTTACGTATGAAGGCACGCACGACATTCACAAACTGATTCTCGGCGAGCGCATCACCGGAATTGCCGCTTACGTGTAACGCGGCGGGGTGAACTACAATCGTTCGCGCTGTTTTGGATTATGATAAGCGCAGGCCAGGGCCGAATCCCTCGGGTCCGTATCAGCCTCGTACAAACTAAAGGAGTTTTATGGAGAAGGCACTCAGTCTGGAATTTCTGCGCGTGGTGGAGGCGGCGGCCATTGCATCGGCACGTACCATGGGCCTAGGGGACTGGCGCAAATCGGATCAGATGGCTGTCGAAACGCTGCGAAGCGCCATGGACTCGGTCGGCATGGACGGCACGATCGTGATCGGCGAAGGCGAGCGCGATGAGGCGCCTATGTTGTTCATCGGCGAAAAAGTTGGGGCGGCAGTTCGCGACAAGAGCCACAAGTATCCCGAGGTAGATATTGCGGTGGACCCGCTTGAAGGGACCAATCTTTGCGCCACCGGCGAGCCGAACGCTATCGTCGTGCTCGCAGCCAGCGAACGCGGCGGCTTGCTCCATGCGCCCGACTTATATATGGAGAAAATTATCGTCGGACCATCGTGCAAGGGGGCAGTCGAAATCGACGCACCGGTAGGCCACAACTTGCGCGCCATTGCCAAGCGGCTCGATCGCGATGTCGAAGATCTGGTGGTTATTGTGCTCGACCGCCCGCGGCATGAACGACTCATTCAAGATATTCGCAAGACAGGCGCTAGGATTCGTCTGATTTCAGATGGGGATCTCTCAGCTGGAATCAGCGCCGCGGTCATCGGCACGGGTGTTCACGCTGTGATGGGAACAGGCGGTGCGCCAGAGGGAGTGCTTACAGCGGCGGCGCTGCGCTGCCTCAACGGAGAGATTCAAGCACGCTTGGTGGTGTCAAAACCGGAACATCACGAACGGATGGAAAAAATGGGAATCACCGACCCCAACCGCATCTACGAAACAGAGGATCTTGCCCCGGGCAAGCGAATCATTTTCGCGTGTACAGGCGTGACCGAAGGAAGTTTGCTTGGTGGGGTGCGATTTTTCGGTGAAGGCGTGCGGACGCACTCGCTAATTCTGACGCATGAAGAGCGCCAAGTGCGCTTCGTGGATACGGTGCACCTGGAGTCGCGTCCAGATGTGAAGGTTCGATTCTTCTAAGGCCGTCGATCTCGGCCCGGACGCGTGCGTTCGGAAGCACGCAGTTTGCGTGTCGCGGTGCGCCGATATTCTCAGCGCGATGCGTGCCGGGTCGAACACCCGGCATCTCGCATTGCGGCGAGATGGCCGGGCTCTGTTCGCTCCAAACGGTAAATGGTTAGCGGTGAATAGAGGCCGCGGGATTGAGCCCGACGGCTTGCTGGCGGCGCGGAATGTTGCTCGGCATCCGTTCGGATGTCTGCGGAGGAAGCGGGCGCATTTGATTCGTGTTGACGTGATCGCTGATCGCCTGCAACCTCTTCAGAATTCCCTGCCATTGTGTCCAGTCGAGTTGTCGCAGGAATGGCCGCAGACCCTGAATGAAAGGATCCTCCAGCACCGTCTCGCCATTTGTCTCCGGAACGAAAAAGCGGTTAAGACCGACGCCCAAAGCTTCGGCAATTTTCTCAAGCGTGCCGAGACTTGGCGTCATCTGTCCGCTTTCGATGCGGGACAAGTAGGAGCGTGACACGCGCGAGCGTGCCTGTAACTGGCTTTGCGTCATGCCGCGTGACTCGCGCAATTGCCGGATACGCTGGCCGATATTTTCGACAGTATCGCGATTGGGCCAGTTCTCGAACAATTGCCGATCGTCCCCCGGCAAATCCTGAGGAGACGGCGTCGGAATGACGAACGTCACCTTCGGAGGCAGCAGACGCAAACAACGACGGCAGTTTCCTGTTCGCGTGCGGTATTGAACGAGCCCGCACACGTGACAACGAATCACTTCACGGTCCAATATGCTTGCTTCTACGGCTTCTTTATCCGCCACCGGATCTCCTCGCAGACTGTTCCGGCGATGCGAAGGGGAGGAATGTAACTACAAAAGGGGAAAGGCAGAAAACTGGCGCGTGATGATTCTCCACAGAGTGCCAATTCTTGTCAAGCCCTTTCTGGTTCCCCCTGAGGGCAGAAAATTGTAGCGCTACATTCATAGTGCTGCAAATAGTACGGATAGGCCATTGGCAGTCGTGTGGTGAGGACGCACGCCCGCGAATGGGCTGACAAATTTCGTCAACACTTCCGCAAAATTTTTGAAGCGCGAGTCAAGAATCCTTGCGCTTCGCAAATCTTTCTCCTTCAAAATCTGTCGCATCGCCAAAAATCGCTCACGGAAGTTGAGAGCGACCCCCACCAGCGTCCAAGCGTGTGGATTGCCAATGTCGATGGTAAGATCGACTCGTTTTCGTGAGAGGCAAGCATGGTGAATCGCGACGAAGCCTGGGAGCTGCTGTGCGAATACACGCAAAGTGAGAGCCTGAGAAAGCACGCTTTGGCCGTTG
>DASZMG010000099.1:0-14343 GCA_035551975.1 Candidatus Acidiferrales bacterium
CCGCCAGATACGAAGATCGCAGGCTGCTCCACCGATACAGATCGTCCGACTCATATGGGCTCTTGTTAAACGACTCCGCCTTCAGCTTCGCCGCACTGAGCGTCACATCATGATCGCCCTTGATCTTCACGCGGTGATCGCCGTCTAGAAGTTCTGCTTGTCCCTTGAAAACGAGCACCTGTCCGTTGTCCGCGTTGAAATCATACAGACCGGTTTTCTGTAGTTGCGTAACCGATCCGTCTTCCTCCACGCGCAGGTTGTTCTCCTTATGGATTTCCGCAACCTCCACAATCGCTTCGCCGTGATCCACCTTCACCTCCGTGTTGGCCAAGTCCGGTGAAATCATCTGGACGCTGCTGTTACCTCCCACCCTGAGAAACACACCCGGAGTCAGTAACACTTCCGCTTTGCCATTCCCCGTGTTCAACGTTTGATTCGGCTGTAGAACCGTGCTCTCCGCCGAATTCGCCCCGAGCGCCTCATTCCCGACAGAAACTTGCCCCTGCAGGTAATTTACTGTTCCGACCTCCGCCGGGCCCCGCTGCGCATTCGAAGGGGTATCGGCCAGGGCTGGAAATGCTAGCAATCCCGCTAAAATCACGCCACTTACAGCTTTAAGAGTGAAGTGCCGCATATATTTTGTCCTCACTCTATTAGACGCTACTACATTTCCAAAAGGTGCGCCCCCAACACGCTGAAGACGTTGACCTTAACGGTGATCTTAACGATGAGAAGCTGAGCCCCCGGGCGTTTTTCTGCCAAACCGTGTAATATTCCCGCCGCACCCATGCCCACGCCCGCCGAAAAGCAGGACTTGCGCCTGATGCGCGAGATGTTTGGCCGCATCGCGCCCCGCTACGATTTCGTCACCCGCACCTTTTCCTACGGCATGGACCGCCGTTGGAAGCGCTTCGGCGTCGAAAAGGCCCCTCTTCCCGGAAACGCCATCGTGCTCGATCTTGCCTCCGGCACCGGCGATTTTTCGTATCTGGTCAAGCAGCGCTTGCCGGCCGCTCGCGTCATCGCCGTCGACCTCACCGAGGAAATGTTGCACGCAGCTAACGGCCGTGGGGTCACAAATGGCGTTTGTGGCGACGCGACCCTCCTTCCTTTCCCAGATCACACTTTCGACTGCGTCTTCATCGGCTACGGCCTGCGCAATTTTCCTTGCCTGGAGACCGCGCTGCGGGAAATCGAGCGCGTCACCCGCCCCGGCGGCTTGCTGGTTACTCTTGATTTCTTTCTCCCGGCAAATCGCCTTTTCCGCCGCGGATATCTTGCCTACCTGTACGCCCAGGGCGCTTTTTGGGGCACCTTGTTACACGGCAAGCCACGCACCTATACCTATATCCCCGACTCGCTGCAAAACTTCATTTCCATGCACGATTTTTCCGCCGCGCTCCAGCGCAGGGGCTACGCGCTCGTCGACACTCGTTCGTTCATCTTCGGCGGCATTGGCCTGCATTGGGCCATAAAGCGCTAGGTCATAGACCAAGGTTTTTCGGATTTCTGGTGAACCAACAAACCATTTGCAGATTGAAAGTCGCAGTGAGCGAACGCTAAAACTGCTGGGTAGACGGGAGCGGCTAAACGGTCTTGTCTTTTGAATAACAGATCGATTCGAGGTTGCATTCCAGGCAGCGAGGCTTGCGCGCTACGCACACACGGCGTCCGTGCCAGATAAGCTGGTGCGAAAAGAGAATCCACTTCTCTTTTGGGATAACCTTCATCAAATCCTGCTCAATGTTTTTCGGATCGGTATTCTTGGTGAGATCGAGGCGCCCGGCAAGCCGCTGTACGTGCGTATCGACTACCACCCCAGAGGCGATGCCGAACGCCGTTCCCAGCACCACGTTCGCGGTCTTTCGCGCCACCCCTGGCAGAGTCAGAAGTTCGTCCATCGTTTGCGGAACCTTGCCATGAAATTCCTCCAGCAACTTTTTGCTGGCGCCGATGATCGATTTTGTTTTGTTGCGGAAGAAGCCGGTCGGGCGAATGTCCTGCTCCAATTCCGCGGGATTCGCGTGCGCAAAGGCTTCGGGGCTCGGATATTTCTTGTAAAGGGTCTTGGTGACTTCATTCACGCGCACGTCCGTACATTGCGCGGAGAGAATCGTGGAAATCAAAAGTTGGAAAGGATTTTCGTGGACCAGAGCGCACGTGACCGCGGGATAGGCTTCGTCTAGCTTTTCCAGAATGGCGCGCACGCGCGCGCGATTTGAGCCACGGCCAAGTCCGGCGATTCTTGATGTTTTCTTAGCCGGCGAGCGCAGCGCCGCGGCGATTCTTTTCTGCGCAATTTCCTGCTTTTTCGTTTTCATGGCCGAAGGCAAACGAATATATCACAGCGGCCTTGCTGTTATGCCTCGACGCGCACGCCTTTCCAGAAGGCGATGTGATCCTTGATTTGCTTCGCGGCGGGAAATGGTTCGCGGTAAAACCATGCTGCGTCGGGGTTGCGCTGCCCATTGACCTCGAGAGTGTGGTAACTCGCGGTCCCCTTCCAGGGACATTTGGTGTGCGTATCGCTGGGCTTGAGGAATTGCTGGTCCACGGATTCCGGCGGGAAGTAGTGGGTTCCCTTCCACAACCACGGTTTTATCGCTTTGCGCGATGACTGCGCCGTTCCAGGTAGCTGTAGGCATTTTGCACACCTTAACTAAACCAACTCGAGACTACGACACTCGAAGAGAAATACCTCGTGGCAAACGAAACCGCTTCGGTCACTCAATGACAACCGAAAAGCAAAAACCTCAGACGGCGAAGAAAAGACTTTGCGCCAGGGGCCATTCGGAGTCGACCCACTGCCCGGCGCAACGGAATCCGGTTCGCTCGCCCATTTGTACCACTTCGTCGCGATCGTATTTGTGCGAGCTTTCCGTCCAGATGGTCTCGCCTTCGTTTATGCAGAAGCGGAAACCGGCCTTGCGAATAGCAATCCGTTGCCAGGCCAGCGAACGCAGGTGCATTTCGACGCGACGTTCCGCTTCGTCGTAGCGAACCTCGTGATGGAATTGAGACAGATCGAAATCCGCGTCAAGTTCGCGGTTGATGCGTGCCAACAGATTCATGTTGAAGGCTGCCGTGACACCCGCCGGATCGTCATATGCGAGCTTCAGCACCGGGACGCGCTTTTCGAGGTCGGCGGCCAGCAAGAGCGAATCGCCTTCCTGCAATATGGCGCGCACTTCGCGGAGAAAGTGATCGCCCGCGGGACGGTCAAAATTGCCAATGGTGCTGCCGAGGAAAAGAACTAGCAGCTGTTCGCCTTCGCGGCGGCGTTCGGCCACCTTGTGCAGGCCCTCGAGATACGCGCTCTCGAATCCAACCAGGCTCACCATGTCCATCTGTCCGAGTTCTTGCTGGCAGCGGAAGAGCGCGCTGCTGGAGATATCGATGGGGTAGTAATTGACGCGCTGGCGCCGCGCGAGCGCTTCGAGCAGCCAGCGGGTTTTCTGCCCGGTGCCGCTGCCGAGCTCGGCGACGACCACCGGACCAGGGATACGGTCGACGATGTCGCGTGAATGCTGCCGCAAAGTGCGCATGCCGGCGCGGCTTAAGCCATATTCGGGCAGCACGCAGATCACATCGAAAAGTGCGGAGCCGACTTCATCGTACAAATATTTCGAAGGCAGCTCTTTTTGCCCCGGTTGGTTGAGGCCAACAACGACATCTGAACAAAACTCAGAAAGAAACTGATCGGGCGCAGCAACAGAGACCAATCGCGGGGCACTGGACATGAACTATTCCTCCACGCAGCGGAACGTCGTGTAGATGTAAGGATAGTGTGGTTGAAACCAGTTGCGGAACGGGCGGCGCAACATGCACGCGTCGGTACGCATGGAGCCGCCCTTGATGACGAAATGCATGCCATCAAAGAAATCGGCTGAGTAACCTTTGTAAAACGGGAAAGGCTCGAAACCGTTGAGCGCGCCAAACCGAGTCGAAGTCCATTCCCATCCGTTGCCGAGAAGGTCCAAAACGCCGAAAGCGCTCGCACCTTTGGGATGCGCGTCGACCGGTGTGGGCTCCCAGCGCTGGTGATGGAAATTTCCCTGTGCCGGCGTAGGCGCGGAATCGCCCCAGGGATACTCGCGTTCGCCGCCCTGCGGCGTCCCATACGCGGCGCGGTGCCACTGCGCTTCGGTAGGCAGATGCTTCCCTGCCCATTTCGCGAACGCGGAAGCTTCGGCATAGCTTACGTACACCGGCCAGGAAAGCGGCAGTGGGGTTGTGCCGAACATACCCTGGTAATTCCATTTCAGATCAGGGTCTGAAGCCGCCAGCGCCGATTGCGGCAACCAAAAATGCGGATGGTCGAGATTTTGTTGGCGGCGCCATTCCCAATCTTCCGGCGTCCAGTATTTCTGGTTTTCATAACCGCCGGCTTGCACGAATTTCAAATACTGGCCATTGGTGACCGGGAAAACGTCGATCGAAAAACTGGGGACCTCGTGGCGCTCCATTTCGAATTCGTTGTCCCAGCCAAAGTTTCCAGCGTCACGTGGCTGTCCTAGTGTGGCGATGCCTTGGGGAATGGTCATCTGGCGTTGAAGCGGAGCGGGTGATGGATCGTGGGATGGCGCCGGGTGCTGGATTTTGCGGTCTACCGGCAAATTGTGCAGCAGATAGGCGAGAGTTTCGGCATGCATCAGACGATGTTCGATCGCCACATGTAATAAGGCGTCGCCATACTCAGGATCAGCAATGGCCAGAGCACCCGGACCAGCGAGGGCCTCGTCAAGTTGCGCGCGAATGCCACGATTGTAGTTCTCCACCTGTGCGATCGTGGGCCAATCCGCCGGCGTGTCGGATGGCAGGCCGCCATCAACAGGATCGATACCGAACGCGAATAGCTTGTTGTAGGCCGGATTCTGCCCAGGCAGGCCGAACTTCGTTCCAAGGAGATTCCAGTCGAATGCTTCCAGGTGACCCAGATAGAAAATCATCCGGTGCCGTTCCGCAATAGGACGGTCATAAAACGAGTTCGGCGGCAAGAGCCTGAAAAGATCGTCGGTGCGGCGCCGGGCTTCCTCCAACCGCGCGAGAAGAGACGCATCCTGTCCTACGGCTGCCTGGGAAGTTGCCACAGATCACCTCGGAGCGAGTTGGGTCGAACGTCGGGCTAGTGTACGGAGTGCCGGACTTTCAAATACATACCTAAGATGCTGTAGAAGGAGAAAGGAGTCAGAGAATCTGGCAACCTTGGAGGAACCCCAGGACCTTGCGAAAGGCCTTGCCACGATGGCTGATGCGGTTCTTTTCTTCTTCGCTGGCTTCGGCGAAGGTGCGTCCCAGTTCAGAAGAAAAGAAGATCGGGTCATAACCGAAGCCGTGAGCACCTCGAGGCTTCGCTGCGATAAGTCCTGCGACGAAATCGGATACGACCGCGATCGTGCGCCCGCGTTGGGCCAGCGAGATGACGCAGACAAAACGGGCGCATCGCCGCTCCCCAGTTATTTCCTGCATGGCAGCCAGCAGTTTTTCAACGCGCTTCGCGTCAGTCGCATTTGGACCAGCATAGCGTGCCGATTGCACGCCCGGCGCGCCTCCGAATGCGGGCACTACGAGGCCGGAATCGTCGGCGAGAACTATCTCCTCGGTAAACTGACTGTAATGCAGAGCCTTGCCCGCGCTGTTCTCAGAAAACGTGGGAGCGGCTTCTTCGAAGCTCGAAAGACTCCGGAAATCCTGGAGCAGATCGAACTCGATCGCTGAGCCCGCGGCCATCTCGCGAAACTCTCGCAGCTTCCCTTCATTCGACGAGGCCAGCAGAACCCGCGAGATATTTTTTGCGCCCGGCAAGCTATCGGGCGCGAGCACTGAAGTCCATGTGCAAAAGCTGGTGCTGTATCTCCGTGAGATAGCGAATGCCACCGGCAGCGAGGTCGAGGAGTCGCTGCAATTCCTCATTGGTGTAGGGCCGCCCTTCGGCGCTGGCCTGAACTTCAACGAAGCGTCCGCTGCCGGTCATGACCACATTCATATCAACCTGGGCTCGCGAATCTTCTTCGTAGGCCAGATCCAGTAGCAGTTCGTCTCCCACGATGCCAACGCTGGTGGCTGCGAGCGTATCGATCAGTGGAACAGAGCGAAGCATTCCGGCTGCGACCATGCGCTCAAGCCCGAGCGCGAGTGCGACAAACGCGCCGGTAACGGAAGCTGTCCGAGTGCCTCCGTCGGCCTGGATCACGTCGCAATCAAGCCAAACGGTACGCTCGCCAAGAGCCTTGAGATCGGTAACCGCGCGCAGCGTGCGGCCGATCATGCGCTGAATTTCCAGCGTCCGTCCTGACTGTCGCCCGCGTGCGGCTTCGCGCGGCGTGCGCTCTTCGGTCGAGCGAGGCAACATGCCGTACTCGCCGGTGACCCATCCTTTGCCGGTACCTTTCAGAAATGAAGGAACTCCGTCCTCCACGCTCGCGGTCACGATCACACGCGTGTTGCCCGTTTCTATCAGCACGCTACCTTCGGCATTGTGAATAAAATCCGGAACGATCTTTACGGGGCGCAGATTGTCGTGCGCGCGTCCATCAACTCGCAAATTTATCTCTCTTTCCGCTTTCAGGGCCTATCACCAATTTATTGGGCCGCTTAGTGTGACCAGAGCGGCGCGAAGTGTCAATATCGACAAAGGGGTGGCGATCGGGAAATGTGGACCGTTTCAGCAAATCAACAGCAGATCCCTCGACTTCGCTCGGGATTACAACTTAAAAGCAAAGCTACTGTTTTGAAACGGCGTCGTGTGGCACTGACCGCGCTGAGCCGTCTTGTGCTGTGGTCGGCAAGGTTGGCTGATTTGGAGTCGCTGCAGGCGATGCAGCATTGCCCTGCTCCGCCGCGTCAGGCACCAGAGGATTCAAATCGAAGAATCCCGTCAAGTCAACGTGGCCAGCGAGCGTTTCCACTTCCTGGCCGTGGATCAGAATTTTCAGGCGTCGCAAGGAAAGTACATTGTTTTCGAGCGTCTGCGTAATCGAATCGACCACCAACTCCTCGCTCAAAATCCCAGAAGGCGTTTCCGAAACGAGCGCGTCGGAAAAATCGGCTACCGCGCTTCCGTCAGAAAGAACATAAAAGCCCAGCACTTCCACGTCGGCGGGAAGCGTGCGCTCTTCCGGCGTGGGCGCGTTCACAATCAGGGCATGCAGCACCTGCTTGGCGCGCTGTGCTGGATCGGCCGAAAGCGGCAATTGAATCGATACCGGCGCTAGTCTGTCCGCACCGGCGGCCCAGAAGATTTTCGCCGTGGCGGCAACGTCCGTAGGAGTGGTAATCGGCGGGGCCAAAACTTCGCGTCGTGCCTGGTCATCCTGCTTCTGTGATTGCGAGAGCAGGCGGATGCGCCGTGTCAATCCGGGGAAAAACACCAACCCGATAACGACGGCCACCACCAGGGCGCCGAGTCCGATCCACCACCAGTTGCGGCCCACTACTTCACCCCTGTCGCGTTCAGAGGACGAAACGATTGCATGGATTTACCAATCGCGGCGGCGAGGGGGCCCGCCAGCACCGTCAGCGATTTTGCGTCGTTCACGGCAACGCTCGATACCTCGATGGCTACCGCCGGTGACGCCACCGAGCGCAGCCCGCGCACTTCGACCCCGGCACACATTTGTGGCGAGCCGCTGAATGCCGAAGCCATTTGGGCTTGCAGTTGATTGGCGAGCTGCTGGCTGGCACCCTGATACGCGCGCTGCGCTTCGTTCCACGGCACAAGGGTCGTAGCCGATAAAGGCGTCGTAAGCATAACTGGGCCCGATGAAGCGGTCGCGTCTGAATTTGCAGTAGGTGAAGCGGGAGGAAGCTGCTTCCAGAATTGATAGTAGTAGACGCGCACCGTTCCCGGCGCGCCGGTGGATGCAATGTGCAAGCTTACGAAGATTGCATCGCGATAACCATTGGCTACGGCGGCCCGATCGTCGTAGGAGGGATTTGAGTCGTCATCACGCGTCAAGACGACTTTATAACCTTGGCGTACGAGCTCGGCCCGAGCCACTCGGGCGAATTGCAAAACAATGTCCTTTTCAACGATTCCGTCCTGTCCGCGCGCGCCTGAATCCGTGCCGCCATGCGCGGGGTTAATCACAATCGTGGGACCGTTGTAAGGAGGTGGCGCGGGCGCTGATTGTTGTAAAGGTTGCGGCGGCGTATTTCCGTTTGAGGGTGAAGCAGATTGCGCGGGCAGTGCGGCTTGCGAGGCCGGAGCAGCTTGTGACTGCTGGGACGCCGTCGAGACGTTTGCGATAGGGAGAAGTAGAAGGCCGATGAGAAAAACCAAATTCCGCACGGCGAAAAGCATAGCAGAATTTGGCCCGTGATTGGCCGCGCCCACGCGTGCGGCAGTTATTTCTTTGGCGCAGCGACCGTGGGCTTCATCACCTGATCCTGGAACGCCTGCATTTCTGAAAGCGAGCAGATGGCTTCGGTCAGCGGTGAATCGCTGTGCGTGAAAGTCCGCTTTGCGGAAAATGTTTTGGTATAGGCCTTCGGGTCGTCCACGGTAATTTCCACTTCCAGCGTTTGCGCATCCACGCGGCGCAGGCGTTCCATCAGATGCAGCGCATCGCTGTGCGGATGGCCGACTTGATCGAGCCAGGTCTTGTCGTTGAAGCCGATCGTGTCGATTACGAATGCGCCGTTCTCGTACTTCCCTACCGAATCGCCCATCCAGGTCGAATCGGGGTCCTTCGTATGTTCCTTATTCAGCGGGATGGCACGCCACACGCGACTGAACTCGTACAGAATGTAAACGGTATCCGGCGTCTGGATGAACATGAACTCGTAGGGATACTGATACAGGCGCGTAATTCCGGGCGGGTCGCAATACTTTTGTACCGGATCGTTCACGCTATCGAAGGTCGCACTTGCGCCAAACGGCGGGCGCGCGGCCTCAAGTTTTTCTCGCGCCCACGGAAGCATCGGCAGGTTCTCGGGATTCTTGCCCTGCAGATCGGCAGGATCCCAGCTTGGGGAGCCACCTTTGATGTTCCAGTAGCCGCTCAAGTCAGGAATGTCAGTTTTGCCTGCACCCGCCTTCGCAAGGCTGGACGAACTTTGTGCGAGAATGGAAGGAGTGGCGCAAAGGACTAGAGCGCCCAGCGCAAAAGTCAGCATAAATTTTTTCATTGGTTACTCCTGCCAGCATTACTTACGCTAAGTATGCAACCGATTGCGTGAAGCTCGTGGCAGACGCACTTGCCTACTCACCGCGAAGGCAGCGCCTGTCCATTGACGATGAACTTCAGCAGAATCGTCGAAGTTGCGCTCAGGCCCGACGGCACTCCGTTCTTCGCGGGATGCGTTTCCGCAATCACTTCATCGCCGGGTTTCATGGAGTTTTTCGACCAGCCGCTGCGCGCCATGATGCCTGGAGCGCCCAGCTCGATGGTCCAGGATTGAGGTTCGCCTTTGTCGTTCTTCGCGGTGATGTGCACCACAGCGTGGGGATTGCTCCAGTCAAATTCCTCGACGGTTCCGGTCACGGTGACAATCTTGTCGAGCTCATAACCAGAGGTGCCGTGATGCGCGAAGGCTGGCAGCGCAGCGAGCGCAAGAAAAAGAATGCAAACGAACGAGAACGAAAACTTCCTCAATTCTGTCAGTTTTCCCAAGAGCCACCTCCAACGACAACAAAGCGGTCGATTCGCCTTCGCTCCAGCGCGAGTTCGTGTCCGCCACGCTGTACGTCAATCTGGCGAACAAACGTGGATTTGGCTGACAATCTACTTTGGGTTACGGCAGAAGACAAGTACCGGTGAGGTTAAAAAAGACCGGCATTGATTATGCTTACCCGATGGCTGTTTAGGCGTAGACGTTCAGGCTCACAGGCGAGATCAGCGGAAACTGGCTCCAGATTCCAGTTTCGGGAAGAAGCAGGCCGTCGCGCAGTTTCAACTGAATATTGTGAAGAAGTCGTGCCGCCACACCGAGCCGTCCGCATTGCAACGGTTCCTCGCGGACGACTTCGACCATGAACTCCCGACTCAGAGAGGAAACCTCTAACTGGTTGGCCAGCCGCACAACTAACTGCGAGCGCTTGCGGAGAGTGTAGCGCTCCATGAAGAAGTAGAGACTGTTCAACGAGAAGTTGCTCAGGCCGCCGACAATTTCGATCGCTCCGCGACTGCTTTCCGCGGGAAGAACCTGCACGGGAGCCAGTACCTGATTTCGGGGGCTGCTGCGGCGCTCGATGGCTGTAATCATCTCGTTATCTCCGTGTTGAGATGGTCTCAAGTGACGCAGTTGAGGGCGATAAGGCGAGGGGTTCATTCTGGACGTACGGAAGGTGTACCGGCGTCTAACCCAAATGGCCTAGTACTTCTCAGGGGAGAACGAAGCTAAATACCTATGATTCAGTAGATTCAGGCCGGGTTTCGCCGAGCTCAGGTGCGGTGCCAATACCAGCGGTAATCCAGTACGCGGCAACGCCTGCGAGCATCAGCAATCCGCCGAAAAGCAGCCCGTTCATACCAAGAACTCGCTCGCTTTCACTGTGTACTACCGAAAAAGCTAAAAGCAGCGTGGGACATACCCCAACCAGCGCCGCCCCGCCTATGCCGCCCGGCACGCGAAACGGGCGGGCAAGGTATGGCTCTTTCAGGCGCAACGCGAACAGCGCCGCGAATTCAAGCACCACGCTGGCGCCGGTGAGCAGCACATCCAGCGTAATGAGCCGCTCGAAGCCCAAACCCAGGCAAAGCGCCCAACCGGCTCCGCAAACCAGGATAGCTACCCAAGGGGCCTGCGTGCGCGAATGAACCCGGGCGAAAACGCCGTGCAATAAACCGTCCTGCGCCATCGCCAGCGGCAGGCGCGAATAGCTCATCACCAGTGCGTTCAACATACCGAAGGCGCTGATGAGTCCGCCCGCGACGAGTGCCACACGCAACGCAGGGCCGCCGACCAATGCAGCGAGGTCGGCCCAGGATCCGGTCTCAAAAGCCGATGAGGGAATGCCCGTAAGCCGCATGGCCGAAACGGGAAGAATATAGCTCAACGCCACAATGAGCACGCTGAGCAGCATCGCGCGCGGGTAAGTGCGCTGCGGCCGGTTTACCTCAACAGCAATCGTCGAGGCGCTGTCCCAGCCCATGTAATTCCACATGGCAATGAGAATTCCACCCACCAGACCCACCGTGGAGCTCGTCGGTGCCGTGGCAACATGCGTGAGCGCACCGGTCTTGAATGGCGCAAGCATTACGATCAGCGCGAACGGCGCCGACAACACCACAAAAAAGAATAATGACGAGAGCCCAATCACACGTACACCGGCGATGTTCGCCGCCACGCTTACGGCCACAACGGCCAAGCCCACGATGAGCCCCCGGTGGCCTGCGTCGAACCAGGGGAAAAGCCGCACTAGATAAGTGACAAACAGCGTCGGATAAATGGCCATGTCAAAAATGCTGGCCACCAGTGAAAGCCACGCCTCCTGAAATCCCCAGAAACTTCCGAGCGCGCGCCGGACCCAGGCGTAATATCCACCTTCATGCGGCAGCGCGCTGGCAAGCTCGCCCACCATGAACGCCGTAGGCAGGCTCCAGAGAATCGGCGTAAGCAGTAGAATCAGAATTCCGCGGCCATACCCGGCGCCGTGGATGATGTCTTCGGTGCCGTAAGCGCCGCCCGAGACCATGAAGAAAGTTGCCGCAACGAGGGGCCACACGCCAAGATTCGCAATTCGCTTCGTGGAGGGTGCTTCTGGAAGATTGGCTCTCTTCAATTTATCTCAGATACGTTTCGCGCGCCTTACTACTGCGCAGAATAAGCGCTGTTGCCTGCAATGAAAAGCAAATCCTGCACGAGAAAGCGAAAAGACAATGAACGGGCGGGGAAACTTAAGGGTGGCGGCTGTTGCCCCCGACCAGGAGTCCACTCGACTGAAATAGAAACGAGAAATTGGGAAATTGCCACGCCGGACAGATGTGCCGTCCGAATGGCCAATACCCGTTTGCGACCTTCTTGGAATCTCTAAGACGCCCTTGGCGCCAGTCGGAAAAAGATGTAATTGCTGCCAACAGTCGTCCTTTCAATCACGCTTTCTCTTTAATGGATTTTTGGTCTGCTCCACCAGTTATCGCCCTATAGCTTGCCAGCCGTTTCATTCGGTAATGTTTCAGACATGTTCGAGAAGCTAGGGCACACAGAAGGGGTGGAGCCCTCCGCCCAGGAGGACGTTCCGAGCCCCAAATGGCGGGAGCGCTTCAATGCTCTCCGCCAACACGGTCCTTTGCTCTTCAAAATGGTCTGGGAAGCTGCGCCCCGCGTGGTGGTAGCAAGTCTCGTGGCGCGTTTCATGGCTTCGCTGTTGCCGCTGGCAATGTTGACGGTCACCGGTAGGATCATTCAGAGCATTCATACATTTACGGCGCACGAAAAGCCACTGCCTCACTACTTCTGGTGGCTGGTGCTGGTGGAGTTTATTCTTGCGAGCCTGGCCACAATTCTGGTTCGAGTACTGGACCTTTGCGATTCCGTCCTGGCCGACAAATTCACACGGCACATTGGCATCCGCATCGTTAAGCACGCTTCCACGCTGGACCTGAGTTCCTACGAAGACCCCGTCTTCTACGACAAGATGGAGCGCGCCCGCGCGCAAGGATCGGACCGGCTCATTATGATTCAGTCCGCTGGCCGTCTTCTACAGCAAGGGATCACCGCCGCCAGCCTGGCGGCAAGCATCCTTGTGTTCGCTCCCTGGATTCTCCTGATCTTGGTGGCTTGCGTAATCCCCGCGTTTCTTGGCGAAACGCATTTCGCATTCCTGGGCTATTCCCTGAATTTCAAGCAGACCACCGCGAGGCGGCAGATGGAATACCTCGCGGCGATCGGTGGCAGCCGCGAAAGCGCCAAAGAATTAAAGCTGTTCCGGCTGGGACCGTTTATCGTGCAGCGCTACACGGACCTATCTGACGAGCTTCATCGGCAGAATCTGGTCCTGGCAAAAAGGAAACTCTATTTCGGCGCACTCCTGACAATGCTGGGCACGATCGGATATTACGGAACCTATGCCTTCGTAATCTATCGCACCATTGCCGGCGACATAACCCTGGGCACTATGACCATTCTGGCTGGGGCCATCGCCGGAGCGAGCACGAACATCCAGGCGTTCTTCTCGACCTTCTCCATCATTGCGGATCAGGCCCTCTTCATGAGCGACCTGTTTGAATTCTTCGCGGTGCAGCCGAAGATCCGCTCCAAACCAGGAGCAGTTCAGGCTCCGCGTCCGATCCGGCAAGGCTTCGAATTCAAAGACGTTTGCTTTCATTATCCGGGCAATCCACGACCCGTGTTGGATAGGGTCAGCTTCCGTATCGAACCCGGCGCGCGGATCGCTCTTGTGGGCGAGAACGGACAAGGCAAGACCACCATCGTCAAACTGATCACACGCTTGTACGATCCGACCGGCGGACAGATTCTGATCGATGGCGTCGATCTGCGCGATTACAACCTGGACGATTTACGCAAGGAGATCGGCGTCATTTTTCAGGATTTCACCCGATATGAAATGACCGCATCGGAGAACATTGCCGTAGGGCAAATTGAGGAGATGGATAACCAATTTCGAATCCGCTCCGCCGCCAACAAGAGCCTTGCGGAAAAAGTTATCCGCAAACTGCCCGAGGGATACAACCAGACATTAGGTACCCGGTTTGAAGGCAGCGTAAATCTTTCCGGAGGAGAATGGCAGAAAATGGCGCTGGCGCGCGCTTACTTGCGGGAAGCTCAGCTTCTGATTCTCGATGAGCCGGCCGCCGCATTGGATGCGCGCTCGGAACACGAAGTATTCCAGCGCTTTGCCGAATTAACCAAGGGCAAAATGGCGCTTTTGATCTCTCACCGCTTTTCGACCGTGCGCATGGCAGACCGCATTCTTTTGCTGGAGAAAGGGCGCATCGCGGAACAGGGGCGGCACGACGAACTCGTTTCCGGTAGTGGCCGGTATGCGGAGATGTTCGAAATGCAGGCTGCAAGCTATCGTTAATCCGCGACGTCCGATTTTCATCCGGTCGGCTCGCCTCCCCCTAACCTAAGCGCGCTACTCCAATTCGCCTCGATTCCGATGTTCCTTCAGTTCATCGGTGCCCCCCTTCGGGACACTGAAAGGCAACTTCGCGGCTGTCTATAATCCATTTCTAACTACGCAGCCCTGGTGGAAAGCTTTTCCCGTAAACGACACTCGGCATCTATAGCCCGACACCAACCCGCGGGATTCCCACTTTCCCCCTGCCGCGGCGGCGATCATTTCCCCTTCCGATCCAACAGCCACTCCATCTCCCTGCGCCGCTTCGGACTCAAGCATTTCAATCCTGCCAGGGGGATACGATGTGCGTAGGCTCT
>DASZMG010000100.1:0-12617 GCA_035551975.1 Candidatus Acidiferrales bacterium
CGCTGAAGTGAATAATCCAGCGAACACGCTGGCATTGTTGCCATTCAGCGCGGAACCCGTGGCAACACTTGTGCCAGTCAGAGCATTCACGCCAAACGGTGTGTTTGCCGGCTGCGCGATCATCTCCCCGCTCAACCGGTAGAAAATCGGTGATTGTGTTGTGGTTGACTCATCGATTTCCACCCAGAACATGTCCGACGGGGAAACGAAATAGTACGCGAATTCGATAGTCGTTTGCGATTTACCGGGGACTTCAAACAGCAGCGAAGCTGTGCCGCGATTGTTGCTCCCACCAGCCGAAAACGCGCCTGAGATGTTCAGGCCCGTCACGGTTCCCCCATCGAACGCGCCGTTGTCGTTCAGATCGCCGCCGACTCCGCCCGCCGCCGGAATCAGGCTGCTGATGCCGTTGGCGTTGATCACACCTCCAAGCGCGGTAGGCTTCGCGGTCATATCCTGCCCCGAAAAGAGGAAGGAATAGTTGCCGGAAAAGCTGCCGGCGCCGGCGCCAAAATTCGTCGGCACCGGCTTCATGATGCCCTCGCCATGGGTACCTACGGTATCCGTGAGTACTCCAGGCGTGGTGATGTCGTTGTTTTGGATGAAATGTATGGTGCCCGTGGAATCTAGAACGATCCGGTAGTCGGTTGTGAGCGTGACACTCGTTTGTGGATTCGTGGCTACAAGCTGCATGGTGCCGCGTCCGTCGGTTCCCAGAGAATAGCTTCCTGTAAGTGGAATACCGGTAATCACTCCGGTAAGCGCGCCGCCCTGCGTCGATACGCGATTGCTGTCCTCTAGACCGCCAGTGACGGTGCCGTTGCCGTCTGTGGTGATGGAGCCGGCGATCATCACCGTCCCCGCACTGTCGTATCCATTGAACAGGAACGAATAGGAGCCGGAAATCAGCGAATTCCCGTTACCGCTCCCTGCCGCAATGCTGATGGTCAGCGGTTCCGAAACCATCTGTGGCGTCACTTCGGAGTCCTGCACCTGCACTGTGAAATTGTCGTTCGTCATCACCAGAACGGGGGTGCCCGAAAGAATGCCGTTCGCAGCCAGCGAAAGCCCGGAAGGCAGCAAGCCACTCGTTATGGTCCAGGTATAAGGTTGGATTCCGCCACTGGCCACTAGGGATTGGTTGTAAGGAGTCGCGGTAATTCCGGGAGTCAGCGGTGTTGCCGTTGTGATCGTGAGCGGTTGCGGCGCCTGGACAGTAATTGAGAGATTTTGTGACTGAACTGTTTGGCTAGTAGGCAGCGTTTGATCCTTGGCCTGGACCCTGAAAGTGTAAGTTCCGGCCGTCGAGGTCGTGCTCCCAGTGGGGAAGAACTCGGGAACCACGCCGCTGATCTGCCCTGTTGTGGGATTGAGGGCCAAACCGGGTGGCAGACTTCCGCTTACAAGCGACCACGTCAGTGGTAAAACACCTCCGGTTGCGGAGATAGGCGGAGGCGTGTACCGCGTATTGGAAGTCGCTGTGGCAAATGTCGTGGTGTTAATTGAAAGCGCCGATGGGGGTGCGATCGAAATTGTATAGGCCTGCGCCACCGAAAGAGGAGTTGCGGTGCCAAGGGGCACCGGAGTATCCGTGACCAGTACCGTAAATGAATACGAAGTTATCTGCCCACCCAATGTAGGAGCACTTGGTTTTCCCACGATCGTTCCGGCCGAAGTCAAGGTTAGCCCCTGAGGCAGGCTGCTCCCTGGCTGCAGCGAGAACGTTAGCGGCGCCACTCCGCCCGTCACTGAGATGGTTTGGTTGTAGGCCACGCCGTTCGAGCCGTTCGGCAGAGTGATGGTGCTGTAGACAGGTGGAAGCACCACGCTGATTGTCGCCGTAGCGGTGGCGGTGGGCTGGGCCACGGACGCGACCGTCAACGTCACCGACTCACCTGCGGAGAGGCCCGTAGGCGCGGTATAAGTAACCGACGAGTTCGTCATTTTGCTCAGCGTTCCGCAGCCCGACCCGGAGCAAGTGGTGCTGCTTGTTTGAACCAGGCTCCAGGACACACCGAGATTCTGTGTATCGTTCGCCACCGTAGCCGTGAAGTTGATTGACTGCCCCTCATCAATCGAAATCGCCGTGCTCGGTTGCACCTGAACGGTAATCGCCGGAGCGCTGCTATGGCATCCTGCGGCCATGAGAATCGCGAAGCAAAGCGTGCCCAGAAGGGCGGGGATCGCCGGTTCAACCAGATGGCGCGCTTTTTGGGCCTTCGTGCTGGTGCTGTCAGTGGTCCGGGCATACGTCATCGAAGTCGTCATATCACCTTTGGATTGCGTTTGATAAGCCCAGGCCGCCGCTGGATTTTTCCTGGTGAACCGTCAGCCCCGCTCAACAAGCAAACGTGTTGAATAACAAAACAGCCAGAGGGTGTCAACGCACATCTCCGGCTTTCAAGCAGGTTTCACTTCTTTTAGGGGCGGCATAATTCTCGCACCTGGATGCGTTTACGACGACGGTCGTTGCCTAACCCTTTTCACCATCGTTGCGTCTATATCCGTGAGGTGCAGTAAGGGTAATTCCGGATTTTTTCCGCGAGCATATCCCTATGCAAGATTACGTGGATTGTGGTGCTGTGTCACTCGGCGGTACCAATTTTGAGCAAATTTTAGTATAACGGTCGGCTCGGTTAAGCCGATAGGTTGCATCAGTCTTTTTGTTCGGAGGCTTGCATTGATCGAAGTTCAGGACCTCACGAAATCGTATGGTGGCGGGGTGGCCGCTGTCGATCACGTGTCTTTCACCGTAAATAAGGGCGAAATCCTCGGTTTTCTTGGTCCCAACGGCGCCGGCAAAACCACCACCATGCGCATTTTGACGGGTTATATGCCCGCCACTTCGGGCACCGCCCGCATCGCCGGTTACGATGTTTTCACCGATTCTTTGGAAGTTCGCCGGCACATCGGTTACCTGCCGGAAGCGCCCCCGGTCTATCCCGAAATGACCGTTGCCAGCTACCTCGATTTTGTGGCGCGCATCAAGAACGTCCCGGCGGAAAAGCGCAGCGCCCGCGTCCAGGACGCCATGAACAAGACCAACATCGCCGATAAGCGCGATGAACTGATCAAGCGCCTTTCCCGCGGCTACAAGCAGCGCGTCGGTTTGGCCCAGGCCCTGGTCCACGATCCCGACGTAATCATTCTCGACGAGCCCACCGTCGGCCTTGACCCCAAACAGATCATCGAAGTGCGCAATCTGATCAAAGGTCTGGCCGGCACCCACACCATCATTCTTTCCACGCACATCCTGCCGGAAGTCAGCATGACCTGCGATCGCGTGGTCATCATCAACAAGGGCAAGATCGCTGCTGTCGATACGCCGCAGAACCTCACCAGCCAGCTCAAAGGCGGCCAGAAGATCCGCGTCGAAGTGCAGGCGCCGGAGAAGCCGCTACAGGATCTGCTCGCGCATATCCCCGGAGCCAGTCGCGTTCAGCTGGAAACGGCGCACTCGAACGGCCACATCGCGGCGACCGTGGAAGCCGCGGCAGGTAAGGATATTCGCAGTCAGATCGCTGCAGGCATTGTGCAAAAAGGCTGGCCGCTGTATGAATTGCGTGGTGTGAGCTTGAGTCTCGAAGACATCTTCTTGCAGTTGACCACGGAAGACGCCGCACACGCGCAGGCCAGCTAAAGTTTTAAAGGAGCGAAGGACGGAAATGAAGAGTCTTTACGCAATTTACCGGAAAGAGATGGGGAACTACTTCGTTTCGCCGGTCGCCTACGTCGTGGTCGGCGTCTTTTTGGCCTTGAGCGCCTTCTTCTTCAATTATTTTCTTTCGGCCGTCATGCAGCAGGCCCTGCAGATGCAAATGCAGGAAATGGAAATGGGCATGCACCCGAACATCGACGTCACCATGGAGGTGATGCGCGCCTTCTTCGGCTTGCTCTCAACCCTCGTGCTTTTCCTCACCCCCATGCTCACCATGGGCGTCTTTTCCGAAGAGCGCAAGCGCGGCACCATGGAGTTGCTCATGACTTCGCCGATCACCGAATGGCAGATCGTGCTGGGCAAATTCCTGGCTTCGCTCACCCTGTTCGCCATCATGCTGCTGCCCACGGCTGGCTACCTGATCTTCACTTATGTGCGGAGCGAGCCGGTGCCCCCCTGGCGCATGCTCATCGCCGGCTATCTCGGCATCATGCTGCTCGGGGCCTGCTTGCTGGCGCTTGGCTCCTTCATCTCCTCGCTGACGGAAAATCAATTGATCGCCGCCGTGCTCACCTTTGCCGCGTTCCTGATTGTCTGGGTCATCGATCTCGGCCGCAACGCCGGCGGCGCTGCCGGAGACACCCTGCAATACCTTTCGGTGATCCGCCATTACGACGACTTCACGCGCGGGGTCATCGATACGTCGAGCCTCATTTATTACCTGAGTTTCATCGGTCTCTTTGTATTTCTCACGGTGCGCTCGGTGGATTCCATGCGCTGGCGCCGTGCGTAGTCTGTTTCAGAGCTTTTGCTCGGGAAGGGATTTATAAATGAAGTGGGATCGGAACGAAGTCGGTAAATTCCTGGCCAGCATCGGAGCGGCGCTGCTGGTCGCGGGGTATCTGCGCTATTCCATTCAGTCCGAATTGCAATTGATGAGCAAGATTCTGCTCATCGCGGGTTGCGTTATTTTGATTGCCGGAATGGCCATCGCCTACCAGGCCCTTCTCGGCTTTTTCTCCAAGCGCTCCTCCAAGCTCGGCACCAACACCACCGTTTTAACACTCGGCGTCATCGTCATTCTGGTCATCGTGAACGTCCTGGGCTATCAGCATCACAAGCGCTTCGATCTCACCACCCAGAAACTCTTTACGCTCTCCGATCAGACCAAAAAGATCGTCGGCGGACTCAAGACCGATGTAGATATCGTCCGCTTCTCCAAGACTCCTGACGCGCAGTTTGACGACTTGATGACCGAGTATCACAATCTGAGCCCGCACATCAAATTCCAGAATGTTGACCCGCAGGAAAAGCCCGAAGTCGCCAAGGATTATGGCGCTCAGCACATTGGCGACATCATCCTGGCCTCCGGATCGCGCAAGCAGACCGTTTCTCCGAATCCTGGCGAACCCGTCTCGGAAACGGACGTCACCAGCGCCATCCTGAAAGTCACTGAGAACAAGGTCAACACCGTCTGTTTCGTCACTGGTCACGGCGAAAAGCAAATCGACGACAAGCAGGCTACCGGTTACAGCGCCATTGGCGATGGGCTCAAAAAGGAAGGCTACGCCACTAAGTCCATCAACCTCGTCAAGGACAATGGCGTCCCATCCGACTGCGACGTGCTGGTCATCGCCGGTCCCACCCAAGCCTACTTCCCGCAGGAAGTCGACTTGGTCAAGAAATACATTGATGGCGGCGGCAAAGCGCTGATTGAAATCGATCCGCAGACCGATCCCAAGCTCGAGGATATTCTGCAGGCCTGGAACGTCAACATGGGCAGCAACGTGGTGGTCGATGCCAGCGGCGTGGGCCGCATGTTTGGTACCGGACCGGCCGTGCCCCTGGTGGTGGATTATGGCGACAGCCCCATCACCAAGAACCTCAAAGGCGGCATGACCTTCTTCCCGCTGGCTCGCACCGTTTCCATTGCGGACAAAAATAAAGGCGACGTGCAGGATACCGAGCTGCTGAAGACTTCGGCGCAAAGCTTCACCATTCCGAATCTCAACCAGAAAGAAGTCAAATTCGATCCCAAGACCGATACCCAGGGACCTCTTTCGCTTGGCGTTGCGGGCGATAAGAAAAATGGTGACAAAGATTCGCGCGTCGTCGTCATCGGCGATTCCGATTTTGCCTCCAACCAGTGGTCGGGCTTGCAGCATAACGGTGACTTTTTCTTCAACACCGTTGACTGGTTGGCACAGGACGAAAACCTGATTTCCATTCGCCCCAAGGAAGCAACCGACCGGCACTTGACCCTCACCGATGCTCAGGTTGCGGGCCTGCGCTGGGTGGATCTGATCTTCGTTCCTGGCATCGTCATCTTTTCCGGCATCGCCATCTGGTGGAAGCGCCGCTAAAAATTCGGGATATGAACCATGATTAAGAAACCCACATTAATCGTGATACTTTGCGCGGTTGTTCTTGGTGGTGTCTACTATCTCGTTCAATGGAGAAGCCAAAAGGCCGAAAAGGCTGCCGCGGAGCCGTACAAGCCGGCCTTCACCGTGCCGGCCGCGGATATCACTTCTCTTAACATTACGCGTCCGGCCAAGCCGGAAGACCCCACCATTCATTTGGCCAAGGAAAGCGGCGCCTGGAAAATAACTCAGCCAGTCGACACTGGCGCGGACTCCTCCGTCGTCGACACTTCCTGCGATAACCTCACCTCCGCGAAGATTACGCAATCCGAGCCTTACGCAGTGGACCGATTGAAAGCCTACGGCCTCGACCCCGCCAAAATTGCCGTGGAATTTCAAACTAAAGGCGGCGCCAAGCACACCCTGCTGATCGGCGACAAGGTATTCGACGGCAGTTCGGTCTACACCATCATCGATGGAGCCAAAAGCGTTTCGGTACTCCCCGATTCCGTGCTCACCAGCACCGATAAGTCCCTCGACGATTGGCGCAATCACACCGTGCTGCACATCACCAGCAACCAGGTGCCTTCTTTCACGCTGAAAAATTCTTCCGGGGACATGGCTCTCGCCAAAGTTAAGGACCAGTGGACCTTCAGCAAACCCGTTGATACTCGTGCTGATGGCGATTCAATTGACGGGCTGCTTACCGCTGTCCAGAACGCCAAATTCACCAACGTGGCCAGCGAGAAGCCCGACGACCTCGCCAAGTATGGTCTCGCGAATCCCGCCGTCAGTCTCACCGCCACCGATGACACTGGCAAAAAATTCACGCTGGAAGTGGGCAAGAAAGACGGCAACGATTACTTTGCCCGCGATATTTCCCGCCCCATGATTTTTCACGTGAATTCCGATCTCTACACGCAGCTCACCAAGAATTTCGCCGATCTGCGCGATAAGAAGGTTTTCCACGTCGATGCCGCCGATCTGAACCGCATCGAAATTCACGACGATCACGGCACGCTCGTCGCCGACAAGAGCGGCGACGATTGGAAAATCGAATCGCCCGACGCGCAGAAGGGCAAGACGGCGCCATCCTTTAAATTAGTCGACCCGCTCACCAACCTGCGCGCCGACCAGGTGATCGACCACGCCGGCGGCGACATAACCGGCAAGCTCGCCAAGCCCGCTATCGAAATCACGCTCACCGACAAAAACAAAAAGACAACCACCTTGCGTGTGTCGAACCCCGCTGGCGACAACGTCTACGCGCAGAGCAGCGACAGCCCCGCCGTGTTCAAGCTCAAGAAACAGGATTTCGACAACCTGAATCTCGACCCTTCCTCCGTCGTTCAATAGGGTTGTTCAACGAAACTGTTCAATGAAATTGTGGAATGAGTCGTGACCAAAAATTAAAAATCGCTGAACGTGTTACGTGTTTTGACCTCGTATACGTCTTTCTTTATGCTATTCGCATCTCATCGGACTTGACGGCAGGGCGGGAGCCACGGAAATGCTTCGGAAATATTTCGTCGTAGCAGTTGGAATTTTTCTGGCGGCGGCTGCAGCCGTCGCGCAGAGCGCGCCACCGGCGCAATCCTCCAAGCCGCCGGCCGCGGCGCAAAGCAGCGTCTCACCCGAGCAGGCCCAGCTCCTGAAGACCACCGAAGTTTTCGTGCGCAAGCTGTTCGGCTGGGGACCGAGCTTCAATCTCCATGTCGGCCCGCTGAAGCCCTCGACTTCCTCCGATTTTTATATCGCGCCGATCGAGGTCACCTACAACGGACACAGTGAAACCGGCGAAGTCTACGTCAGCAAGGACGGCAAGACTCTTTTCCGCGGCGAAATGTTCGACATGGCCGCCGACCCTTACGCCGACGCGCGCGCGCATCTCCACATCGAGGGCAATCCGGTGAAGGGGCCGGCCGACGCTAAAGTCACGCTCGTCGAATTCGGCGATTTCGAATGCCCCAACTGCCGCGCCATCGAGCCCGTCCTCAAGGATGTTTTCGAGAAGTACAAAGTGCGCCTGGTCTTCAAGGATTTTCCGCTCGAGCAGGTGCATCCCTGGGCCAAAACCGCCGCCATCGGCGGGCGCTGCGCTTTCAAGCAGTCTCCCGACGGCTTCTGGAAAATGCACGACACCATTTTCGCCAATCAGGACTCGGTCACTCCTGAAAATGTCTGGGACAAGCTCGTCGAATTCGCCGGCCAGTCGGGACTCAACGCCGAAACTTTCAAGGCCTGCTTGTCCTCGCCCGACGCCGCCAAGGAAGTCGCCGCTAATCAAGAAGACGGCTTGAATCTCAACGTGAACAGCACGCCGACCGTGTTCGTTAACGGACGCCCTGTCGTCGGGGGCGATCCCGCCGCGCTCTCGCAGCTCATCGAATTCGAACTCGCGGCACACTAACCGCACCGCTCTCACTTTTATCGTTGTCATCCCGAAGCGAGCCGCGCCCGGTGAGGGCGCAAATAAAGAAGTTCAGCGAGTCGAGGGATCTCTCTTGGTGTAAAAATCTGGCCGCGCTGTCCTATCGAACGCTCCGAGTCTCCCTTTCTGAGCCACTCGCCACCAGCCATTTTTGATGTCCCGGGAGGGGGTCCATTTCGAGTGTCGAGTAAGGTGTGCCGACTCTGATTGTTTTCAGTGACCTACGCGAAAAATTACTCGGCTCAGCGTGTCGAGTAGGCGAAAGCTTTCGCCCGCTGAAATTTCCCTGGAAAAACCCGGGACGAGGGCAGAAGGGAAGAGTCGCGGTGCTGGAAGAGAGGTCCTTCGACTCGCCCTCCTCGCGCCGTACCGGGGCGGACGTACCGGCGACCCCCGCCGGGTCGCGGAAGCGCTCGCTCAAGACGGCGATCCTCGCCGGATCGCCGATTTTTCTTGCCGTCTCCGACTGTCCTGACCTAGCCATATATACTCCGGCGTTAGAGTACGGACCGGTAACGCATTGTCAATGGACAGCGAGTCATGGGACGCATAGGAGGAGGATGCTCGCCCGGTTCTCGAATGCGGAGCTGCCTTTTAGGGGGTCGCAGCTTTCGAGATTCGAGGTGCCTTGTAGGTCGTGGCTTTTAGCCACGACAAGAGCAATGGCGCGACAGCGTTACACCGCTCGCGGTTCTTGGCGATCCGGTTAGGATCGCGAAGGAAAGACCGCGAGTTTCCGCTTCCGTGACGTTGCGGCTTCTACAGATACCCTCCGTAGTAATCGCAGGCACGTTGGCGGCGAGCTTTTGCTAGAATCCGCCGCTCATGGCCGCGGAATGGGAGTGCTATCTTGAAAAGGCGCTGGAATGCCTTCGCTCGGCTCAGATCTCCCAATCCCAAAATCCAAAAATGTGCAATTGCGCCGCGAACCGCTCCTACTATGCTGCCTATCTGGCCGAGCTTGCCGCGCTGCAAAAACTCGATCCGCTGAAGCTTCCGGACCAGGGCTGGCGGCATCCCACCGTCGTACACGCTTTCAATTTTCGACTGGTCAGGAAAGCAAAGATCTTTAAGGCCGCCGTAATCGAGGATGTCAGCTATCTGGAGTCTCAGAGAATAAAAGGGGATTACAAGGCCGAACATGTTTCCGAAGCCGATGCGGTAGAATGTTACAGGCGCGCAAAGAGGGTGGTTGAAGCGATAAGGCGGGAGTTGGAGAAATAGCGATGCAGCAAGTCATCTACAAGCGGTCGTTCGGGGAAAAAAAGCGCAAAGCCGTGGGGAATTATGTCCGCAAGGTGAATCAGCAAATGGAGTTTGCCGCCAAGCCCGAGGCGACTGTCGGTCCCGAAGGGCAAGTTGTAGTCTATTGCTCGTTCGACCTTGGAAGCCAAACGAAGGAAAGGGCCGTTCGCCGTGTCATGGCCAAGGCCAGCCAGCAAGTTCTGGACGCGAGCGGTGTTTGGATCGTCGGTATCCCCCAGAACGCCAACGGCAATTCTTCCCGCCTTTAGCTCTAGTTGTCCCATTTACAGACATGAAGCGTCATACCGCTCCGCTCCGCGGAGCCTTTTTTTGTTTGACGGTGTCATCCTGAGCGGCGCGGTTTCGGCGACCCGGCAAGGGTCGCAGAGCGGAGTCGAAGGATCCCTCTTCGTGTGAAAATGTCGCCGCGCATTCTCGTCGAAGTTCCGCATCTGCTTTTTCTAGCCACTCGTCACTTTGCTGATTGCGCTACGCCACGTCGCGCAGGCGCGCGGGATCGCCAAGGTCGCCAAGGCTGCCGGTGTGGAGCGGGAGAGCCTTTACCGCGCGCTCTCCGCCAACGGTAATCCCCGCCTTTCTACATTGTATGCCGTCGCCAAAGCCGTCGGCCTGAAACTCACCCTCGCCGCCGCGTGAACAAGTGAGGCACTAGTGGCGAGTGACGAGTGGCTAGTGGCGAGCAAAGGCCAATACTCGCGGAAACGGAACCGCGAGCGGTATGCGCTTCGCACAGTCATTTTTGTCGTGACTGAAGCCGCGATCTACAAGGCTCACAGGGGAGAGATCACTCGACTCATATGCGCGACCCTCGCCGGGGCGCTGAACTGCTCAGGAGGCCGATGCCTATCGGACCGCCGGGTGCGGGAAGACAAGAGCGGTTCTTCAATTAGCCCCGCTACTTCTGTTTGGGCCGAAGGTGTTCGTGACGCCTCGTAAGAAAATCCTCCACAGTTATCACCCACTCTACTCCGGGTTCTGGCAAGTACTCTGCGATCCTGTTGTCTTTCGTCCGCCTGTGAACGGACCAGCCATCGGCCGTTAGCAGGCGCAGTCGGGGGTCCGAAGAATGTTCCACCCAATAAACGACTCCCTTGGAGGCGGAGACTGCTTTCAATGCAGCGGGTAGAAATGACGGGTCGCGTTCCTTAAGTCCTTCCCATATCTCGATTTGTACCTCTTGCAAACACATCAATATCCAGCTTGCGATCCTGCCCTTTTCCATGAGTAGCGACCCCTTCTCCGCTAGGGGATCGAGTGATTGCGCAAATGCGGTCCGGGACCAGGTCCAAGCTTCGGGTGTCACCGCTTTCACTATGGGATTTTCGAAGTTCCAAACAATCTTTTCCTCGAGATGCCGCGCATAGCCAGAAAAACTTACACCGCATACGTGATTCCATTCGGGCGCGAAGAGAGAGACTAAGCCAGCAGGGTGTGTTGGTCGCTCGCTTGCAAGGTCGCTTGTCCAGAGTGGACTGAGCCCGCGCGGCATATCTAGCGTCAGAACGCGATTCCTGCGCAAGCAAATACGATCGGGAGGTAGCGCATTTCCATGTTGACGATGGTGGTCATGGCCCAGAGGTCCACCTGGATTTCCGGCTGCACCGTCTCCGGATCGATTTTGTCGGCGATGAGCGCCTGGCCGCAGACGCGGAAGTCGATGCCGGCCTTCTTCATCTCGCGGATGGCGGCGATGTTGGGATTGTCATGGCCGTCGTTGCGCTTCTTGAACTCGTCGTTGGTCAGGACGATCGGAGTGCCGGCCTGGTGAAACACCACGACGAACTTGCGATGGTCGGCCGGGACGCCGTACTTGGCGAGAGTGTTGTAGTAGCGCGCGATGAAGGTGAGGCCGGGATTCACGTCGTCCACTTTGGTGGCGGCCTTGCCAATGTCGAAGACGAGCTTGTAGTCGATCTTCGGGTCGGGGAGTTCGCGCGCGTTGGGCAGGTCGTCGGCAACAGGCTGGTCAGGCAGCGGCAGCGCGTGCGCCGATTGCGTGCGCGGGGCGCGCGATGCGCTCAGCGAAAACGCCAGCAACAGCGTGGCGAACAATGTAGCGGACAGCGCCGCGGGAATCCAAAGCTTCTTCATGATGAAAAACCTCCACGGAATGTGAATTGCCGATGCGGGCATTCTATCGTGAGGGGCTGCGGTGGGCGAGATTCTTTTCCAGCGCGGATGGTCCGGATGGTTGCGCAAGGCAAGGAACGGCTCTGAGGTCGCGGGAAAATCACCGCGAGCGGACCCCGCTTCGCGCGCGACCAGTTTTCCCAGCGCTTCACGCGCTGGGCTACAGTATTTCGCCCCTGCCGGGGCTGCGAAAGGCGGTTCGAGCGGGGAGACAGGTCGCCGATTGGCTACTTTGGTGGCGGACGTATCACACGAAGAGAGATCCCTCGCTCGCTGAGAGGCGGCTCGCTTCGGAATGACAACGCGAAAAAGGAAACGAGGCTCGCGGGAATAGAAGGGGCTCTTTCGCGCACGTCGCTCAGGACTCCGACCCTGACCGGGTCGTCGGCTTGGGAGTGACGACGCGAAAAGGGACAGATGCCTCGCGGGAAGTGCGACACGAGCGGAACGCGCTTCGCGCGCTGGGCTACAGCATTCCGCCCCTGCCGGGGCTACCAACGGCGGTTCAAGCGGGCGGAAAAAAGAGAAGAGATGTACACTAGCGCGCCATGAACATCCATTTGGCGCTGGCAATGCTGCTGCTGTTTCAGACGGCGGCGCCGGCGGCGCTGCCGGACAACGAGTTCGTGCGCGTGACGCGCGACGCGGCGCCGTGCGCGGGCGGAGAAGCGTCGACAACAACCGATGCGACCCTTGCCGGGTCGACAACCGATGCGACCCTTGCCGGGTCGACAACCGATGCGACCCTTGCCTGGTCGACAAAATCCGA
>DASZMG010000101.1:0-11557 GCA_035551975.1 Candidatus Acidiferrales bacterium
AACAGCCGCCGCGATACGGGATCGTCGTCTGCAATCAAGACTTTCACGTGGCCCTCCTTAGCGGCCCGGGGCCAGCGAATTTGCCACGGGAACTTCGCTCGAAACCGAAAGTTTTTCGAGATCGCGCTGAAGGTCTTCGACCAAGGCTTTTAGAGTGGAGAATGTTTCCTTGTATTGATCGAACGCTTCCGGGCGGGAAGATTCCTCCAACTCCGCAGCTATGTCGGAGGGTTGCTGTGCCGCGAAGGTCGAAATGGCGCTTCGGATGGAATGGGCGCCGCGCTTCAACGCCGGCAAGTTCTTCTCGGCAATGGCCGTCTCAATCGCTGAGAGGAGCTTCGGGCTTTGCTCGCAAAAGATCTTCGCCAAATCCGCCAGCAGAGCCTGGTCTCCGCCGACTCGCGAGAGAGCGAGTTCTATATCCCAGGCTTTGTCGACGCTGGCAGCCTCAGTGGTGGATCGGTCCGCGAATGACTCAGTCACTTCGATGAGTTCTTCGAACTGAATCGGCTTTGAAATGTAGGCGTCCATGCCGGCCGCCAGGCAACGTTCGCGATCACCTTTCATGGCGTGGGCGGTCATGGCAATGATGGGAATGTGCGTGCCGGTGGCTTTTTCCGTTTCGCGAATGGCGGCGGTGGCTTCAAAGCCGTCCATTTCGGGCATCTGCACGTCCATCAGAATCAGGTCAAATGTTTCATGGCCAGATTCGACGGCTGCTACAGCCTCTTTCCCATTCTCCGTGACGGTAACCACGTGGCCGCGCTTGGCGAGCAAGCGCACTGCGACTTCGCGATTGATGGCGTTGTCCTCGGCGAGAAGAATACGCAGCGGCCGCCGCGCTTCGCGCAAGGAGTTACGCGTGACGAGCTTCGGCTCTTCTGTCTTCTGTTTTTGCATTCCTAGCACCTTCAAAATTGCTTCCCTGAGTTCCACCTGGCGAACAGGTTTTGTGAGATAGGCGGAGATGCCGACTTCGCGGCAGCGGGCGGCGTCTCCGCGCTGCCCACCTGAGGTGAGCATCATGACCGTGGCGGAAGTAAGTTCGCGGTCCTCGTGAATTTTTCGCGCCAGCGCAAAACCGTCCATGCCGGGCATTTGGGCGTCCAGCAGTAACAAAGTGACGGGATCACGCTTTTCCTTGGCGCGCTTGAGCGCGGCGAGAGCGGTCCAGCCGCTATCGACCACCGTGGGCCGCATGCCCCACTGATGCAGCATTGTCTCGAGAATGCGCCGGTTCGTGGGATTGTCATCGACCACTAGCACGTGAATACCCTCCAAGGTCAGGTGATTCTCGCGCTCCTTGTGGCTGGCTTGCGCCGGCAGTTGAAAGAGGCTGGTGAAATGGAAAGTGCTGCCCTGGCCGGCTTCGCTCTCGACCCAGATGCGGCCGCCCATCATTTTGACGAGGCTGGAGGAAATGGTGAGTCCCAGACCCGTGCCGCCATATTTCCGTCGAGACGAAGTATCCGCCTGCGCGAAGGCTTCAAAGATGAGCTGCTGCTTGTCCTTGGAAATTCCTATGCCGGAGTCTTGAATGGCGAAGTGCAGCGAAAGTCCCTGGGTGGTCTTTTCTTCGACACTGCCGTGCAGCACGACTTCGCCGCGGTCGGTAAACTTGATGGCGTTTCCCAGCAAATTCACGATCACTTGCCGCAGGCGAGTGGGATCGCCGATGACCTCCGCCGGCACATCCGGGTGGATATCACAGACAAGCTCGAGGCCTTTGGACCCGGCGCTGACGGCAAAGGCCCGAGCGGTTTCTTCCAGAGTTTCGCGAATGGTAAATGTAGTGGTGTCCAGATCGAGCTTGCCCGCTTCGATCTTGGAAAAATCCAGAATATCGTTGATGACGGTGAGGAGCGAATCCGCCGAGGTCTTCACCATACCGAGATATTCGCGCTGCTCAGAGGTGAGGTCGGTGTCGAGTGCCAGTTCGGTCATGCCGATGATTCCATTCATGGGAGTGCGGATTTCGTGGCTCATGTTAGCCAGGAATTCGCTTTTGGCGCGGCTGGCAGCCTCCGCGGCATCCTTCGCGTGTTGCAACTCCTCTTCGGAGTGCTTGCGCTCGGTGATATCGAAGAGAGTGCCTTGGATCGACTCAGCACCGTCCACTTCGAGCAGATTGGCGTTTTCGAGCACCCATACCGGGCGGCCATCGCGCCGCAAGAGGCGGCGCTCAAAGTTGGTGACGCTTTTTTCGCTCTGGAGCCGCGCGATGAACTCGGAGAGATCGTCTGGGCTTGCGTAGGCCGCGACAACCGCGCTTTCCAGCAACTCTTTCCGTGAGTCGTAGCCGAGCACGCGGGCACAGGCGTCATTGCAGTCGAGAATCCGGCCGTCCAGCGTGGTGCGGTAGACGCCGGCGAGGCTTCGTTCGAACAAGAGCCGGTAGCGTTGCTCGGTGGTGGCAAGTTGCGAAGCTTGCGCGGAATAGCGGCGGTCGACGATCGAGGTGATGATGGCCAGCCCGAGCACCGTGAGCGTGACCATGGTGATGCCCGCGATTCCCAGGCCGGAAATACTCACGGCGTGGGACAAATCCGGGGGAATGGGTGACGCGGTGAAGGACGCCGCAGCCATCCCGGTGTAATGCATCACCGGAATTGCCGCACCCATCACCAGGGCACTTGCTACTTTTCTCCAGCCTACTGCCTTGGACTGATTCCTCGAGAGGAACACCAGCCACAGAGCAACGAGGGAAATGATGATCGCCAAGGCAATGGACAACGCAACCAGCGCCACCGAATAGCTGCACATGGCGGACATGCGCATCGCTTCCATCCCGATGTAGTGCATGGCGGCGATGCCGCTGCCCATGAAGATGCTTCCGGCGAAGGCACTCCACACGCCCATGTTGGTGCGGCTTACTACGAAAAGCGCGATGGCAGAAGCGAGGACAGCCGCCAGCAACGAGACCACTACGGTGGGCCAATCATATTGCACAGGAATCGGCAGGCTGAAGGCCAGCATGCCGATGTAGTGCATCGACCAGATGCCGAGGCCCATGGCGGAGGCACCGCCGATGAGCCACGCCAGCCGCGCCTTGCCTCGTGCGGCAGTAACGCGACCGGCCAAATCCAGAGCCGCGTAGGACGCGCAGATGGCGATTACCACGGAAAGCGCGACCAACCGGTAGTCGTAAAAGCCTTTAAGAGCGATGTCCATAGCGGCCATAGGTATTTCCAAGGTAGTTTGGCGTACTACTGGATAGTGTAGTAACAAGCGAGGGGGAGTTGGCAGGGAATCCCAAGCGTGTGTTTCAGAATGACACTACCGGAGATACCGTAGGGCTGCCGGTGCCAGAAGGTGCTAGAAGTTGCCCCCAGGCGGCAGCAATTCTAGCCGCGGCCTGAATCTTCCACGAAGGATTTGAGGCGGGCCAGCGCTTGATCCCACTGTTTTGAGACGAAGCCGAGATAAGCGCGCATTTCCTCGAGTGGAGTGGGATCGAGGGTGAAGAGGCTTTCGCGCCCGGTGCGGGTGCCGCGCACGATGCCGGCGGTTTCGAGCACGCGCAGGTGCTTGGTAATTGCCTGGCGGGTGAGCCGCGTGCCGTGCGTTAACTGCGAAATAGAGCGGGAGCGCCCGTGCGCGAGGTTGGCGACGATGGAGAGGCGCGTTGTGTCGCCCAGCGCCGCGAAAGTGGCGGCCTGAGACCGATTTTTTGCGGCAGAGCGGCTAAGGCTTTTCCAAGACATATTTCTCAATGTTCTGCGTCTGGATTGTCCAGCCATTGTCATTCATGCGGAAGGACTGCAGACGGCGATTCTCGGGAAGTTTGTCAAATCCGGATTCGGTGATGGTGAGCAAAGTACCGGCGGTCATGGGTTGCAGGTGGAATTCAACTAACGTGGGAGTTTCAAGCGAGTAGTCCACTTTGGGATCGACAGCATACGGGTGACAAGTATAGGAGAACAGGCGCTCCGGCTCGATTTTCTGAACCACGAGCTCCATTTTCAGGTGCTCGTATCCAGGGTAGGTGATGTGGCCCTGAGTTGCTTGGCCTGCCACGAAGGGGCCTTCGAGTTTCACGCGAAACCATTCGCCGAACTCGCGATAGTCAGTTAGCGCGCGCCAGACGCGGGGAACCGGGGCTTTCAATTCGATTTTCTTAGCGATACGTTCGCCCATGCAGCGCAACCTCCTGGTTGCATATTAAACTAGACTGGCGGCAAAGAGCAACTAATTGGTTGCGTTACACGGACAGAGTGCGTACGAGGATTGGATCAGGGAATATCGCAAAAATTGCGCACGTAAGAACCAGAGCAGAGTGATGGGGTGCGCCGCAGGTTACGCTTTGGACGTTTCCTTGCCGGAGGTTTTTGCCAGCGCGCGAGATGTTTCGCGCAGCCGGCGCGCCAGGACCACAGCTAGCGAGCGATAGAACCGCGCGCCCACGCTGGGAAATGATTCGAACAATTTACCAAGCTCCTCAGCTTCGACCAGGTCCGCTTCGACTTTGCCCTTCGCGAGGACGGACGCGGAGGTTTTATCCTTGAGGATTTCGTCTTTCAATAGGAAAGCAATGTCGCCGCAGATTTCTTCCGGACCGAGGACGGCAATTTCCGTTCTGCCTTCAAGATTGGAGACTTCTACCGAAGCAGTGCCACGACGGATGATGTAGATGGCTTTGCCCGGAGTGCCTTGCTTGATGATTTCCTCTCCCGGCTCGTAGCTCAGCCTCTTGGCTTTGGCCAGGAGGAGCGACCAGTCGTTCTCGGTAAGAAATTCGAGCGTACTTCTCGGCACCTTTGCCCCCAAGTTTGCAAAGTCGCGTTACGAGTGATGAAGCGCAATTCCAGATTGGCACGATGCGCCGGAAGCACCGTAAAGCCATTATTGAGTAGTCGAAGGGCAGACGCAAACCCCAATTACGATAGCGTGCCCTGAAAGTTTCTATACGCTATCTCATAAATACTTCGGTTCCGAGAGGCAAATTCCTTCAGGGGCTAAAGTCAGATAGAGTCCGATGCTTATTTGTCGGAGCTGAAACCGATATTCTAAACTGCTTTTATGAGATGACTTCCATTGACGGACCGTCTCGACAAGTTTGTGGGGGTGCATCCCGGGCAGGACGCTACTTCACCTTGAGTAAGGAATTGAGCGAGCCCTGGCGGTAGCCCTCCAGGTCGAGAGTGACGAAGGCAAACCCTGAGGCTTTTATTTGCGAGGCGAGTTGCTGCGCGAGTTCAGGCTGCAATCCTCGAGACAATTCATCCTGTGCAAGTTCGATGCGGGCAAGTTCTCCGTGAGCGCGCACCCGAAACTGGCTGAACCCGAGAGCGCGTAAGACCGCTTCCGCTTGTTCGACTTTGCTGAGAATCTCGGGCGTGACCGCGGTGCCGTAGGGAATGCGCGAGGACAGGCAGGCGGAAGCCGGACGGTCCCAGGTGGGTAATCCCGCCAGGCGTGAAAGCTCGCGAATTTCAGCTTTGCCCAGGCTGACATCGAGAAGCGGAGCGAGGATCCGATGTTCGCGCGCGGCGCGGTGGCCGGGACGGAAGTCGCGCGTATCGTCGGCGTTGATGCCGTAAGCAATCGCGCGGAAATTGCGCTTTTTGGCGAGAGTTTCCATACGGTCGAACAGTTCGTCCTTGCAGTGGTAGCAGCGATCGGCATTGTTGGCGACGTAAAGGGGGTTCTCAAATTCGCGCGTTTCGACAAATTCATGCCGCACGCTCGAGGCGTGCACAAAAGCTTCGGCTTGATCCCGATCATGCCTGGAAAAGCTAGGGGAAAGCGCGGTGACGGCGAGTGCGCGACCTCCAAGAGCCTGGTAAGCCGCCCAGGCTAGATAAGCGGAATCGGCGCCGCCGGAAAAAGCCACGAGCAGCGACTCACATTCGCGGAGCTGGTCAAAAAGATTGTTCTGCTTTTGCAGAGAAGCAACGTGTGCAGCGGAAATTTGCGCGGCGGTGGCCATGAATTCTAAGTTTCCCTGGTGAGTATAGCGCGTGTTATTGGAAATCGAGCATCACATCGACCTTCGCATCCTTGGAATTTTCCTGTAGGAAGCGGCCGATTTTGTCGTAACGCAAAGGCGAGCCGGCGAACGCTTGCTTGATGCCGAGATCGACGAAATTCTCGTAGATATTCTTGTCGAATACTTCGCCGGGGGCAATTTTCCAGGCGTTGCGGATGCGCTTTTCACCGTCGAGCGAAAGGCCGGTGAGAATCAGGCTGCCCATGTGATATTGCGGACCTTCGTCGATGGTCACGGCGTAGGAGACACGCTTGTTGGCATCGTCGAAATGCGGTTGTGCGTCGATTTTAGCGTCGAGATAGCCCTTCTCGCCGTACAAGGTGCGCGCGGCTTCGATGCCGGCCTGAATTTTCATTCCGTCCGCAAGATCGCCCGTCTGCAGATTCACGAGCTGGTCGAGATTTTCTGAAGGCACTGAGTAATTGCCTTTCCAGGTGATGCCGTTCCAGTTGTAGGCGGGGCCGGGCTCAATCGGAACGGTGACAGTGACTTTGGTCGAAGGCGCGGCTGCGGGAGTTTTGCCGGCGCTGGCGAAATCCACACTGGGCTGCCCGAACTTTACCTGCAAGAATCCGTGCGCCAGGTAAACCGGGCGGACCTGCTCAAGGTTAAAAATCTCGATGCTGCTGAGCGAATATGGCTGGCCAATAAGATCGATGACACGGTCTTGCAAGCCACGGTCCGTTTTGGCGAGCATATCTGGAAATTCGACGGCGCCGATGATCATGTCCGTTCCTTCTGTGCTGAAGCGCTGAACCTTTTGATTGGTGGCACCAGAGTTCGAGACAATGTGGGTGACATGGACGCGCACGTTGTGGCTATCGAGAATCTTTTCTGTGGCCAGAGCGATATCGTCGAGCAGCGCGCCCTGCTCGGGCGCATTGCCGTCGAATAGCGGAACGGAATTTTTCAGCGCGCCAATGAGTTCTTCGCGGCTAACCCAGGGAATATTGTCGAAGAGGGCGGGAATCTCGGGCGCGTCGGTGACTTCGAAGGTGACTTTTACGCCGGGGCCGACGGAAGTAAAACGATATTGGACGGATGCAAAGCAGCCGAGGCGGGCCAGCCGGTTGGCGGCCTGCTGAAGATCATCGCGGCCGACGCCCGTGCCTACGTGTAGCCCGGTGGCCGGTGCAATTTGGTCGGAGCTGTAGCGCTGCGAGCCGATGATCTCGATCGCGGCGAGCGGAGAAGAGCCGGTTTCGGTCTGCGGGGCCTGCTGCTGTGCAGCGGTGAAGAAAACTGTGACAGCCAAGATTGCGAAAAGGGAGATTGTACGCAAAGCCACAGACGCTTTCTCGTGATGGGCGACACTGCAAAACATGATCTGATTTTAAAGCAAATCGGCCCACAGTGAAAAACCGTGTCGCGATTTGAATCGAAAGGGAATTCGACTTCTCGAAGCAAACTCAGCTTCGTCCGCTGTTTTCTTCGCTAATCTGCTCGCTAGAAGGGCCAACATAAAAGCTCATCAGAGCTTTGGCCACCAGGCGGCGATCGTCGCGAAGGTCGCAATCGACCACCGCGATGTGCTTGCCGATGCGCACCACACGCGCGTCCGCTGTAACCGTACCGTGCGGAACGCCCTCCAGATAATTGATCTTCATTTCAATCGTTACCACCCGCGAGTTGGTCGCAGCCGTGTAGCTGGCCAGTCCGCCGGCCGTATCGGCGAGAGCCGCGAGTACGCCTCCGTGTACCACGCCGAGCGCCTGCTTGTGATGTTGCTTCACGCGCATGCGCAGCACCACTCGGCCGCGCTCTACCTGTGCGATTTCGAATCCCATCTGTTTCGCCGTGCCGCTGCTCTTCAGCCGCTGCCGCGCTTTAGACAAGGCCGCTTTTTGTTCCTTCGCGCTGAAGTTCGCCATTCGTCTAACCCCTTTGCTGTCAGTTCGCATCGCACGGCGTACCACAAAACAGTTCGCACCCGGAAGGGGGTGAGGGTCGTCTAATCACGGGACGAATTCAGAAATCCAACACCGGGTTTATGCTGGCACAACCGCTGCCTCAGCGTTGCGTGGGGAGCCTGGACACCTTCAATCGGAGCCACAACCATGAAGATCGGCATCACCTGCTACCCAACCTACGGCGGCTCAGGCGTAGTGGCCACCGAACTTGGCATTGAACTGGCTGCGCGCGGCCACGAAATTCACTTCATCAGCTACGCTACGCCGATCCGCCTGAACCACGCCAATACGGATCGGATTTTCATGCACGAAGTGGAAGTCAGTAGCTATCCGCTTTTCGATCACGCTCCGTACACTCTGGCGCTGGCAACCAAGATGCTCGAAGTGGCGGAATTGACGTCGCTCGATCTGCTGCACGTCCATTATGCCATCCCACACTCTGTGAGCGCGTTGTTGGCCCGTCAAATGGCAGCCCCGCGCGGGCTGCCGTTCATCACCACGTTGCACGGCACGGATATTACTTTAGTCGGAAACGACCGTAGTTACTTGCCCATCACCAAATTTTCCATCGAGCAAAGCGACGGCGTTACCGCCATTTCGAATTATCTTCGCGAGCGCACCGTGCAGGAATTTGACATCAAGCGGCCCATTGAAGTGATCCCGAATTTTGTGAATTGCGATTACTACATGCGTTCGGATGATCAGGCGGCGCGGGCGCGCTGGGCTCCCAACGGGGAACCCATTTTGATGCATCTTTCGAATTTCCGTCCGGTGAAGCGCGTCACCGACGTAGTGGAGATTTTCGCGCAGGTTCGCGCGAAGATTCCGGCCAAGCTGGTGATGATGGGTGATGGCCCGGACCGGGGCGCAGCCGAGCATCTGGTGCGCAAGAAGCGCTTGTCAAAGGACGTTTTCTTCCTCGGCAAGCAGGATCGTGTTCAGGACATGCTCGGCCTGGGTGACGTCTTTCTTCTGCCGAGCGACCTGGAATCATTTGGATTGGCCGCTCTTGAGGCCATGGCCTGCGAAATGCCGGTGGTTGCGTCGGATGTGGGAGGATTGCCGGAAGTCGTTACCAATGGTGTAGACGGCTATCTGATTCCGGCGCGCGATGTGGCAGCGGGAGCGAAATGCGTTCTCGATATCCTTACCCGGCCCGACCGAGGACGCTTCATGGGCGCGCTCGCGCGCAAAAACGCGCGCAGTAAATACTGCGCGAACGACGTGATCCCGCAATACGAAGCCTATTATGAGCGCGTACTGAATTCCGTGAGTGCGCCGGCGCGGGCCTGACGGTTGCCGCCCGGCTGAAATTATCGCTGTATGTGGCGAGAAGCGTTCAGCAATTACTTTCAGCCAGTTGCCAGCGCTGCAATTTCGTCCGGGAAACATAGAAAGTCCTTCCGCGTTTTACCGCTGGGTTATCCCATCGATTCCTTGAATCCGCGCTTGAGGAGCCAGCCATTCATAGGGAATGCTGTGAGATAGCCGGCAATCATACCGATTTGCATCATGAACCAGTAGAGCGCTTCGTTTGGATGCAGGTGAGGCTTGGGAAAAAGCAGGAAGTAGACGGCCGCCATCCAGGCATACATACCCACCTGGAAAGAAATAATCGAAAGAGTGTCGGCTTTGATGGCGGCGAGGATGCCTTCGCTGACGGAAAGTTTGAGCATGGGCTTGATGGTGAAATATTGGAAGACGATGCCGAGCAGCCAGGCGCAGGCGAGATCGAGGGAATAGTCAGCCCACAGCGTAACTCCGGCGATGCTGAGCCCGAGACCGAAGACGAGGAATTCGGCGACGACATCGGCGATGGCACAGCCGGCGCCGCAATGGGAGTCGGCAACGGCGATTTGCGGCCACGGCAGATGCTGCTTTGATGCGTTCGCGGAGTTGCCGCTCTTCATTTGCTTGGATACCTGCGCTTCCTTCGTCATGTGGCGTCCGAGCCTGAAGTAAGCCCAAAGTCCGACGACGCTCAAGTACAACGCGGTGGCGGGCCAGACCACATTCATAATGCCCATTTTTTGAGGATGCCTGAATTCATCGGCGATGATCCAAAGGGAACAAAGTGCAGCGAGAGATAGCGACGCAACGGCAAGGGCAGGCAGCCAGTTCATAGCATCAGGATGTCGGAATAGCACAGGTTGGGAAATCCAGAGCAATCCGTAGAGGCATGCGGGTGTTAGGTGTATCTGGGGCGATGAAAAAGGGCGGATGAACGATTTTCAGCCGCCCCTTGATTTCACAGCATTAAACGCGGAGTGATCGAGTTATTTGCTGGCGCGCTCCTTGCTATCGGCGAGATAAAAATATCCCACCTTGTTGTTAGCCGGCGAGGCCCACCACATGCGGCCCTGAGCATCCATGGTGAACTCGCGCATTTTGTTTTCCATGTGCGGGAAAGGATACTCGGTGATCTTGCCGGTGTTGGGATCGAGGCGCCCCACTTCGTCCATATCTTCGGAGGAATACCAGACCATGTTGTCGCGGTCGATGCCCAGCGCGTAAGGAGTGGGACGCGCGCCGGGAAGTTGGAATTCCTTGAAGGTTTCGGTTTTAGGATCGAAGCGCCCGATCTTGCCGCCTTCGAATTCGTTGAACCAGACGATGCCGTCGTCCGCAACCTGAATGCGGCGGGGCAAGCCGTGCGTCGGAGGCTGCCAGCTTCCGGTGATTTTGCCGGTGAGGGCATCGATGCGATAGATCTTGCCCTCGGGCACGAATCCGTCGAACCAGACCTCGCTGCCATCCTTATTTAGAGCCACGCCGTAGGTGTTGAACGGATCGGGATACTCAGTGAATTGCTTGGTCTTGGGATCGAAGCGGCTGAACGGAGTGCCGGAAGCCCAAACGATGCCGCGAGGATCGACGCGAATGGTGTGTTTAGAGGGTTCGTGCGGGCGATAGTAGATGGAGACGTTGCTTTCGGTGTCGCCGATGCGCTCGCGATTGGACGGCTTTACATCCTGATATTCGGTGACTTCGCCGGTTTGCGGATCGATTTTGCCAAGGCGATTGTTGAGTTGCTCGGTGAACCAGACGTTGCTGTCAGGACCGGGATAGGCGGAGTGAATGGCGACACGCGGTTGTTGCGGCAAAGGATATTCCTCGAACTCGCCAGTCTTAGGATTCAGGCGCGCGACAGTGTTGACCTGCGAGTAGTAGGGGACCCAGATGTTGCCGTCCTTGTCGGGATTGCAATCCCAGGGGAAGCGGCCCGGGCCGGTGTCGTATTCGACGTAGACCATGTTGAGGGCTTCGGGCGGGAAGTGCTGGGCGAGATCCTTGTAGCCGGGCATGTCGGCGGGCGAGCGGGGAAGAGTTGAATCCGGATTGAACATGGCGGTGAGGTAAGAGACCGCTTCGTCGGCCTGTTTGTCGGTGATGCCAACGAACATGGTGTAGCGCATGTAGTTCACGCGGTCGCGCCAGCCGTCCTGATCGCGCTCCTCGGCGGCCATGCGGCTCTGGAATCCGTGGCAGCCCAGACACTGGCTCAGGAAGGTTTTGCGGCCGGGAGCATCGGGCAGAAGCTTGATGCCCTGATAGATGGTGGCGTCACTCCATCGAATGGGAGCTTTCTGCAAGGAAAAGTCGGCGGAGGAGCGTGCGTTTTCCGAACCGAGAGCAAGGCCACTTTTGGGTTCGGCTT
>DASZMG010000102.1:0-20089 GCA_035551975.1 Candidatus Acidiferrales bacterium
GCCCGGTTTCCGTACCGCCAGCCTGGGGGCTTCTTCCATTCGCGCTAAGTCCTTATACTCCTAAATTTGTCGTCGCTGCTGCCACCCGTTCCACTAATTTGCGGTCCGGTATATCGCTGCGCCCGTGCCGATTCCGATAGCCGCTTCGGCCCCGCGCGCCAGCGCCTTCTTCCCGGCGCTGTCCGGTATATAAAGGATGTCGTTCGGTTTCATCACCACGTCATCCGCCTTGCGGTTCTCAATCTTCTTGATGCGCACTGGTATGGTATCCCGCTGTCCGGTCACCGGATTGTTGCGCATGATCACCGAACTGTCCGGCTTCGCGTATCCGTTCAAGCCGTGTGCCAGCGCCACCGCTTTCAACACGGTAATCTGCTCGCCCCGGCTCGACAGCACGTATCCGCCCGCTTGCGCCACTCCGGCTCCCATCACGTAGACCATGCCCGCCGCCGGCACGCTGATCACGTCGCCCCCATATACCGGAATGTTATAAACCGCGTTGCCCGATTCCAGAAGATCCTGCAGGTGGATCGTAATGACCTGCTGATCCCCATTCGTCTCGCTGTCGGTATCCGCCGTGGACATGCTTGCGCTAGTCGTCTTCAGCGCCGGCTCGTCCGTGTGCCGCGTCCGCGTGATCTTTATTTCGCTCCCCGCCGTGTCGGCGATCCCGCCGGCCATGGCCAGCATTTCCAGAAGTGTTGTCGGCCGCACCACCTGGTAAACCATCGGGTGCATCACCGCTCCCACGATCGAGATTGGCTGGCTGGTCTGCTCGCGCACGAATACCGTCACCTGCGGATGCGACACCAGTCCGTTCTCCACCAACAACTGCTCCATCTCCTGCTCAAGTTGGAAATGCGTGAAACCCGCCGCTTTGATTTTCCCGGGAATCAGCGGATAGCCGATGTCGCCTGTGTCGCTGACCCGCACGTCGCGCGACAGCTCTGGTACATCAAACACGTCGATGTGCAATAAGTCGCCCACCCCGATCGGCGTCTCGACCGGCTTCACCCGATCCAGCGCCGCGAGTTCCTCAATTTTTTCGTTCGTTTGCTGCGATGTTTCCAGCTTCTGAGGTGGGTTGGCAGCGGTTTTTGTCTGCGCCCAGGCGGGCACACAAAGACACAGCATCAGCGGAAGGAGAAGAAGATACTTCGCCTCCGGCCCGTCCCAAGTGCTTCGGACCGTAAAAAATGACAATTTCGAGATCCCCAAGACACTATCGCGCAGCCTTCGAGAGAGTGTCAATCGTAAGATTGCCTGTCAGTATTATCCGTTAACATTCATTTAAGCAGCTTGGCGGTCCCAACCCCGTTTTCTCCGTGTTCTTACAGTTTCAATCAACTTCGATTCACGTAGTTTTACGCACTCCGTCAGTATTTCCCGCGTTGGGCAAGCCTATTCGAATTCAACGTTTGGATGCCCCGTCCGACTGCCCCGTCTGAATGCAATGTTGCGGCTTCTCCTCGCCGCCGCTACACTGCTCTCACTTAGCGAAATGCCTGCCGCTCCCGCGACCACAAAATCTCATCTTCTGCATTCGGCCTTCTCCGCGCCTCTTTTCATCGCCTCTGTCGCTTTCATTTTTCGTGTGGCGTTGCTTTTTTTTCTCCGGCAGCGGATCGCCGGTCCATCCATGCCCTATGTGAACGAAACCACCGACATAGCCGCGTCCATCGCTGCCGGTCGTGGATTCGCTTCGCCGTTTCCCCTCGCGCACACGGGAGCAACCGCGTGGGTTTGTCCGCTTTTCCCTTATCTGCTCGCGGGGATTTTTCGTATCTGGGGAACCTTCACGCAAAATTCCTTGCTTGCGATTCAGATTCTTAATTGCCTGTTCGCTTCGCTCACCATCTTCCCCATCTATGCCGCCGCGAAGCGCACCTTTGGCTCTGCCGCCGCTCTCTTCAGCGCCTGGCTCTGGGTCTTTCTTCCTTTTGCCTGGTGGACTCCCATTCAGGACATCTGGGACACCTCGCTCACCGCGTTTCTGCTTGCTGCAATCTTCTGGGCCACGCTCGTGATTCGCTACCGGCGCGGCTTGTTCTCATGGCTCGCCTATGGCGCGCTATGGGCCGTCGGCGCGCTAGTGAATGCCGCGGTTCTTTCGCTGCTGCCCTTCTTCTTCGCATGGCTGCTTTGGCAGCGCCGCGATTCTTTTTCGCTCGCTCGTCCGTCAGCCGCGCTCCTTCTTTTCTTTTTTCTTCTGCTGCCCTGGACCATCCGCAACCATCGTGTGCTCGGCAAATGGATCCTACTGCGTTCTAATTTCGGCGTGGAATTGTGGCTCGGAAATAATCCCGCCGCGGGCGACCCGAATTCGTTCGCTCTTCATCCGCTTTGGAACGCTTCGGAAGCCGCTGAATTTCAGCGTGCAGGAGAAATCAACTACGCCGCTGCCAAACAGCGCGCCGCGCTCGCCTACATCCGTACGCATCCCGCCGAAACCGTTCGCACCATTGCCGCGCGCGTCGGGTCCAACTGGTTTGCCGTTACCGACCGCGTGAACGCGCAGTGGTCCACCTCGCCCGCTTACGTGAGGACTCTATTCCTGGCAAATTTTTTTATGGTTTTATTCGCCGCGCTTGGTTTGATTGTTGGGCCGCACGATATTCGCGCTGAAACACTGCCCTACTGGATCGTTGTTCTGATTTTCCCGTTGCCCTACTACCTGACGCACACGCTCGTTCGCTACCGCTTTCCCAGCGAGCCCATGGTCACAATTCTCGCGGCCTACGGCGCATCGCAACTGTGGAGTTGGATAACCGGGCGCACTCTGCGTGCGCCCGATCGCTCCGCCGTGTTGAAGTCCGCCCGTTAGCAGTAGTGCAGTCAGCTCCCAAAGCCTGTTGAGCGGGTCGGATCTTCAGTCTGCCAGACGTTGAATTTATTTTTGCGGTGTCATCCCGAAGCGAGCGAAGTTTGCGACCCGGTTAGGGTCGCGGTAGAACGGAGCGAGTCGAGGGATCTCTCTTGTCGCCGCGACCCTTCGATTTTTGCGCGCTAGCGAACTGGCGACTCCGCCGAAATCGCCCCTTTGTGGCTCTACTGCGACTCCGCACCATTCCTAGCCGGCAGCCGCACCAGCCGCGCATCGGTCATCGACGGCAGCGCGCGGATTTTCTGCGCCACGGACGCGTCCACGTTGCCATCGAGTCCCAGCAGCGCCAGCGCCTCCGCTCCGTGCACAGGTTCTCTGCGTCCCAACGCAAAAGTGGCAATGTTCACGCCCATCTCTCCCAACGCCGTTCCGATGCGCCCGATCACCCCCGGCACATCCACGTTGCGCGTCAGCAGCATGGTCCCTTCGAGCGCCGCTTCCAGCCCGATTCCGTCCAGCGCCACAATGCGCGCCGACCCATCCTGCCCCACGGTTCCTTCCACGGTGAATTCGCGCCCGCCATCCACCGCCGCCGAAACTTCCACCGTGTTCCGGAAACCGCTCTCGCGCCGACCGGTCGTTTCTTCTACCACCAGCCCGCGCGTCGCGGCTTCTTCCGCCGCATTCACCAGGTTCACTTTCTCTTCGAGAATCGGATTCAAAATCCCGATCAGCACCGCGCTGCGAATCAAATGCGTGCCCAATTCGGTTGGCTCGCCCGCGTAGCGAATGCGAATCCGGCTGAAGCTTTTCGTCGAGGCCGCTTGCGCCACGAACGTGCCCAGCCGCTCGCCCAGTTCCAAGTACGGCCGCAGCTTGCGGTACTGCTCCGCCGAAATCGACGGCATGTTCACCGCGTTGCGGATCAAGCCATCCTTCAGATAATCCTTGATCTGCTGCGCGATCGCCGTGCCAACTTCTTCCTGCGCTTCTTTCGTCGATCCCGCAATGTGTGGCGTGGCAATCACATTCGGCATGCCAACCAGCGGTGATTCTTTTGGCGGCTCCTTCGCAAACGTGTCGAGCGCCGCGCCCGCCAGTTTTCCTGACTTCAGCGCTTCTGCCAGCGCCGCCTCATCGATCAGCTCGCCTCGCGCGCAATTCACCAGCAACGCGCTTTTCTTCATATGCGCGAGCGCCGCCGCGTTGATGATTTTCTCGGTCGACGGGCTGAGCGCCGTGTGCAGCGACACCACGTCGCTCTGCTTCAGCAAATCCTCGAACGACACCAGCTCCACGCCCACTTCGCGCGCCGCCGCCGGCGTCACGAACGGATCGTGCGCGATCACTTTCATCTCGAATGCCCGCGCCCGCCTCGCCACTTCGCTGCCGATGCGCCCCAGGCCCAGCAAGCCGAGCGTCTTGCCCTTCAGCTCTGTCCCGGAAAACGCCGCCTTCTCCCACTTCCCGGCGTGAATCGACGCGTTCGCCTGCGGCACCGACCGCGCAAATGCCAGCATCAACGCAAACGTGTGCTCCGCCACGCTCACCGAATTGCCGCCCGGCGTGTTCATTACCAGCACACCGTGGTGCGTCGCCGCGCCCATGTCCACGTTGTCGACGCCCACACCCGCGCGTCCCACAACGCGCAATTTCGCCGCGCCCTTTAGCAGCGCCGGGGTTACTTTCGTCGCGCTGCGCACCACCAGCCCGTCCGCATCTGCGATTTGCGCCGGCACATCGGCCGCCGCGGGAATCACGACTTCCCACCCGGTTTCACGAAGTAACGCAAGTCCACGTTCACTTATTTTGTCTGCCACGAGAATTTTCATAGGGAATAAAGGTTATCGGCACCGTCGTTTGCTGTCAAATGACTCTCTCGTAAAAATTTGAGTTCCCGCGAAAAATCCGCTCGACACCCGCGGGTGTTTTCAGTGATCCCCGTCACTCCCCCACGCAACTTCGCCGTTGCCAGCACTATCTGCTGGCCACATCGCGTGTTATTCTTTTGCGCCGGGAGGAACCGATCCGAGATGGGCTATATCGAACGCATTCAGAGTGACTTGACCGCCGCCATGAAGGAAAAGGACGAGCTGCGCCTCAGCGTCCTGCGCATGGTGAAAAGCGCCCTCAAGCACAAGGAAATCGAAAAGATACAACCCCTCACCGATCTCGAATCGCTCCAGGTGCTGCAGACCATGGTCAAGCAGCGCCGCGAATCCATCGATCAGTTCCGCAAGGGCGGACGCAATGACCTCGCCGACAAGGAGCTTAAAGAAATCGCCATCATCGAGAAATATCTGCCCGCCGCTCCCACTGATGAAGAGCTTCACTCCGCCATCGAATCAGCCATCGACGAAGAAGGCGCCGATTCGCTCAAGCAAATGGGCGCCGTGGTGAAAGCCGCGCGCGCCAAGCTCGAAGGCAAAGCCGTCGACGGCAAACTGCTCAGCGACAAGGTCCGCGAGCGCCTCGCCGAAAAGCAATCCTAGCCGCCGACCGGCAAGGTTCAGAGTCCTGAGTCGACGCGGCTAGCGCGCTCAGATTAAGCTCAACCTAGTCTGCCCCCAAGGTTCGCGCCGTCATCCTGAGCGCCGGTTCCGCGCGAAGGATCTCTCTTCGATTCTTCTTTTCATTCCTGGTCGCAGCCTTCGTATGCCCTCGCCTCGTTTCCGCCTTGCACCTCTTCCCCTCGGATGTTAACTTGCCCAATCCGCGTGTGTTGCGAGCCGACCGCCCGCGCGGGCGCGCCATCGGCGCAACCATCCAGGGAGACACGTGGCCACCAAGGTTTGGAATTCCACCTCACCGCCTGCCGAATTTAAACCTTTCGTCGGCCCTGAGGAATCTCCTCGCGAATTTACCCTTCGCGCCGTAATTCTGGGCGCGCTCTTCGGCATTCTTTTCGGCGCCGTCTCCGTCTACGTCGGCCTCCGCGCTGGACTCACGGTCTCCGCTTCCATCCCCATCTCCGTTCTTTCCATCAGCATCCTGCGCGCCTTCGGCCGCTCCACCATCCTCGAAAACAACATCGTCCAGACCACCGGCTCTGCCGGCGAATCGCTTGCCGCAGGCGTCATCTTCACCATGCCCGCGCTCATTTTCCTCGGCTATTCGCTCAACACAGAATACTGGCGCATCTTTTTCCTTGCGCTCCTCGGCGGATGGCTCGGCGTTCTCTTCGGCGTCCCGCTCCGACGCCAGCTCATCGTTAAGGAGCACGGCAATCTCACATTTCCCGAAGGCACCGCTTGCGCGGACGTTCTGGTCGCGGGCGAGCGCGGCGGCTCCTTCGCGGGCCGCGTCTTCTGGGGACTCGGCCTCGGCGGCGTCTACACCTTCGCGATGAACACGCTCGGCCTGTGGCCCAGCCAGCCTGACTATCAGCCCGCCTGGCTTCCCGGCGCTTCCATCCGCACCGCCGTCACTTCCGAATATCTCGGCGTCGGTTACATCATCGGCCCGCGTGTGGCCGGAACGCTTTTCGCCGGAGGCGTCATCTCCTGGCTGGTGATCATGCCCGCCATTCGTTTCTTCGGATCGCTCTCGCCCAACGCCGCGCTTTATCCCAGCACCGTTCCCATTCCACAAATGTCGCCCGACCAGCTCTGGGCCGCATACATTCGCCCCATGGGCGCGGGCGCCGTGGCCGCTTCGGGCCTTATCACCTTGATCAAGACCATGCCCACCATCTGGTCTGCGCTCGCCGCCGGATTGAAAGACGTCCGTGCCAGGCAAGAAGCGCTCAGCACCGTCGCCCGCACCGAGCGCGAAATTTCCATGCGCGTCGTACTCGCCGGCTCCGTCGTGCTGCTGCTATTCATGTGGGCTCTGCTCAAATTCAAGCCCATCCCCGGCGCGCAAACCACTTCCTTCGCCAATCTAATGGCAGCGCTCTTCGTCGTAGTCTTCGGATTTCTTTTCGTCACCGTGGCCTCGCGCATCAGCGGACTCATCGGCAACTCCTCCAACCCTGTCAGCGGCATGACCATCGCCACGCTAATGGCCACCTGCGCCGTCTTTCTCCTCCTCGGCTGGACGGCCAACGCCTACAGCGTCCTCGCCCTCACCATCGGCGGTGTCGTCTGCATCGCCGCAGCTATCGCTGGCGCCACTTCGCAGGATTTAAAAACCGGGTTCCTCGTTGGCGCCACACCCTTCTGGCAGCAAATCGGTCTCGTTATCGGCGTGATGGTTTCTTCTTTCGCCATCGGTGGCACGCTCATCCTCATGAACGTGGGACTTGCGCAGTATCGCCCCACGCAAATTCCGCTCGACATCACGCATCTCCCTGTCGGCGTCGACCGCCAGCAGAATAACTATATGTACGAGGGAAAGTCCTACACGTTGGTCAACGCCATCGGATCGAGCACCATTCCTGACGGCAAATATCTCTACGATCCCGGCACGCGCCAGATCGAAGTGCAGTGGGTACAGGGCATCGGCAGCGCGCAGGCTGCCGCCCCGCAAGCGCGCCTGATGGCCACCGTCATCAGCGGCATCCTCAATCAGCGCCTGCCCTGGCGCCTGGTTTTTCTGGGAGTTTTTCTCGTAATCGCGATTGAGCTTCTCGGCGTGCGCTCGCTGCCTTTCGCGGTCGGTACCTACATCTCTATCGCCACCACTATGGCCATGTTCATAGGAGGTCTCGTCCGTTGGCTCGCCGAGCGCGGACACGAAGAACAATCGGCCGCGGAAAGTGAAGTCAGTCCCGGCGCGCTCTACGCCAGCGGACTCATCGCCGCAGGCGGCGTCTTCGGCCTTCTCGCCATTATTTTGAATCTGTTGCAGGACCCCGAGCTGAGCAAGCACGTGCCCGGCTGGCTCACCATCATTTTCCGCTTACCCTGGCCACCCAAGATGTTCGCCTTTGGCGAGCGCTTCCTGCCGCACCTGAGCCAGCTCAACATCCTCGGCGTCATCCTCTTCTTTTTGCTCGCCGTCTCCCTCTACGTTTCCGCCCGCAAACGCCTCAGCTAACGCGCTTTAGCTGCGCACCGCCACGCGCAGCCGGATATGGTCCGACGGCGTTTCCCCGCGCGCGCTTTCAACGTTGCCCGGCAGCAAATCCGGCGATCCCGCCAGCACGGCCTCTCCGGAACTCGTCTTCACCAATCCTTCCGCAATATCCTGCGGAGAAATAATATTGAACGTGCTGCGCAGCGCAATTGGCGTGAGCAGCGTGGTCAGCAGCACCACCGCCACCATCACCGCCACCTCCGGCTCGCCGAAAATCCCGGTGCTTGCGCCCATGGCCGTCACGATCAAACCCACTTCCCCGCGGGACATCATGCCGCACCCGATTCGCAAGCTGCGCACCCAATCCATTCCCGAGCCCAGCGCCGCCAGCCCGCAGCCAACCACTTTGCCCAGGATCGCCACTGCCAGCACCACCAGCATCAGCATCCAGTGGCCCGACAATGCGCGGTAGTCGCTCGAAAGGCCGATCGACACAAAGAACAGCGGAATCAGCAGCCCATGACCGAGCGCGTAGAAGCTCCGCTCCACGTCCGCCTTGTACTCCGATCCGGCGAACACATAACCAAGCAGGTAAGCACCCGTGATTCCCGCCACGCTGCCCAGCCATTCCGCCGAAATCGCATAGATCAGCACCAGCGCAAACACGCAGCTCGGCACCGCTTCGTTCGCCGTAAGCTTCCGCAATTGCAGAATCAGGGGATCGAGCCAGCGCTTCGCCGCCGCGTATCCCACCACAAAAAATATCGCCACGCTGATGCTGATCATGCTCATCTGCACAATCAGCGGATGGCCCGCCGCGGGCGCAAACTTTTCCTGCAGCCAATGGCTGGCCATCGGCGCCACTCCGAATGCCTCGCCTTTCGTGTTCACCGACGCGGCCAGAAACGCCAGCACGAAAAGTCCCATCACGTCGTCGATCACCGCCGCGCCCAGAATGATCGTCGCTTCCGGCGACGACATTTGCCCCGCGTCCATCAGCGTTCGCGCCGAAATCGACACGCTCGTGGCCGTCAGCGCCCCGCCCAGAAAACACGCCGTGGTCCAGGAAAGCCCGAACAGATGCCCCACGCCCGCGCCCAGCAAGAACGGCCAGATCACCCCTGACAGCGCCACGATGAATGCCGTCACGCTCGCTTCCCGCATGCGCTCGATGTCCGTCTCCACGCCCGCGATGAACATCAACACGTACCCGCCCACCTGCGCCAGCAGCATCAGCGTGCTCGTGGCGTGCCCGTCCTGAAATAAATGCAGGTTAAGCAAGTTGAACAAGCCGGGGCCGAATACGACTCCGACCATCAACTCGCCTAAAATGGCGGGAATTCCGAAGCGGGTGCAAACCGAAGCGGCAATCTTCACTGCCGGCAACAAAATCGCCAGCAGCAGCGCAAGCTGAAGGGCCGGCTGCATCTGTTAGCGCGCTTCCACGGGAGCCAGTGCTTCTCCTCGATTACGCGTGAACATCCGCCGGATGCGATTCATCAACAACCACGGCTTGGCGTATCCGCTGCGCTCGATGCCTTCCCGCCGCATGACGCGGATTTGCGCTGCCTGTCGCCGCGCCAATTCCGATTGCGCCATGTTCTGCGCCAGTTGCGCCGCGCGCTGCGTATGATTCTCCGCCTTCTCCATCACGCGCAAACGCATCCACAGCTCGCCCATTTTCAGGTGCGCGATGTAGCTCTCCGGCGCCAACGCCACGGCTTCGCCCAGCTCCTCCATGGCGTCCTGCACTTCCAGATTCACGCACAGCGCCATGCCATAGAGCACGCGCAGCTCGGAAACTTTGGGATATTTCTCGACGCAATCGCCCAGTTGCGCCATCAATTCCGCGCGCTGATCCTTTTCCAGCACGCGCGGATCGGCGAACATCCGCTGCAGCAGCATCTGCGTGCCTTCCGGGATGGAAGCCAGCGCCAGCGACGTTTCCGTCATCATCAGCCCATCGGCTGAATATTGTTTGGTGATTTGCATCGAAGTCTCGCTCATCTCTGCATTCCTCTCGCTTCGCGGCAAAAATTTTCCTCATGCTCCAGGACACAGCCAGGGCAAAGCGCGTGGCCGAGGCGCGCCTTGCCCACGGTTGTGCTACTGCAACTCGTATTAGGCGACCGCGTACTCCTTCTCGGCGCTCAACAGAATGTCCGGCTCCGGCTTGAGCACGAACTCGGGATACCCGAGTTGGCCCATTTCCGGAAGATCCAATCCGGCGATTTCTGTTTCCACCGAGACTCGCTGCCCGACGAAAAATTCGATCGCCAGGTTGATCAGGAAGCTCGCCGTGAACACAAATCCGATCAGCGTCGAGATTCCCACCAGTTGCGCGGCTAGTTGGCTGGCGTCGCCGTAGAACAACCCGGTAACCGACCCAGTAACTCCATTCCAGCTTCCGCCGTAGTTGCTGGTACCATCGGCAAGAAGACCTACCGACAGCACGCCCCACAAACCGCAAGTGCCGTGCACGGAGATCGCACCGACTGGATCGTCCACTTTCATGACGTTCTCAATGAACGCCACGCTGAAGCAGACCAGCAGGCCCGCGATGAAACCAATGATGCACGCGCCCACCGTGCTGACGAAGCCGCTGGGTGCTGTGATCGCCACCAGCCCTGCCAGCAGGCCGTTGCCGCCCATCGACGCGTCAACTTTCCCGTTCTTCATCCACATGTAGAGGATGGCGGCAATCGTTCCGGTGCAACCAGCCAGCATGGTGTCCACCGCGATCGTGCCGATGCGGAGGTTTCCGCTTGCTGAAGCGCCGAGCGTGCTGCCGGGGTTGAATCCGAACCAACCGAAGGCCAGGATGAAGCAGCCGATCAGCACGGCCGAAATGTCGTGGCCGATGATCGGATTGCTTGATCCATCGCGGTTGAACTTTCCGATACGGGGCCCGACAATAAATGATACGGCGAGCGCCGTAAGGCCGCCGACCGCGTGCACCACGCCGGATCCCGCAAAATCGCAATATCCCTTGCCCAGTTGATTGTTCACGCCAAGCTGAGAAAGCCAGCCGCCGCCCCATGCCCAGTTGGCATAGAGTGGATAGGTAATCGCTCCCATGATCGAAGACGACACGGCAAACGCCAGAAACTTCCAGCGTTCCGCGCACGCTCCGGTCACGATCGTCAGCGCCGTATCCATGAACACCATCTGGAACAGGAAAATCACCATCACGCCCACGTCATACTGGTGACCCGAGAGGAACATTCCGGAACCGCCGAACAGTCCCCATGTCTTTCCAAATATAGACGTGGTGTGCTCAGAATTTAGTGACTGCAGCCCGCCCAGGTTTCCGTTTCCGGCCGCGCCACCCATTTGTATGGCAAATCCCACAATCCAGTAGGAGAACAACCCCGCCGTGTACACGAAGAAGTTCATCATGTACGTGTGATTCGCGTTCTTCACCCGGCACAGTCCCGATTCCACCATGGCGAACCCGGCCTGCATGAACATGACCAGGAAGCCCGTGACCAGTGTCCACACAAAGTTGATGGCGATTTTGTTCTGCCCTACTTGGTTTGCGGCGTCGGCTACGGTTACTCCTGCTTTTGCATCCGCCGCCGGCACATCGCTGATCGTTCCAGTGATGGTGCCGCCCGGATCGCCTTTGGCTAGATCCGCCGTCGAAGGTGCCTTCGACGCCGCAGTTGCTAGTTCCGCGTCCGCGGGTGTCTTGGCGGGTGCCGGTGCGGCGCCTTGTCCAAACATCGCGCTTGCCCCGGCTAGGCCAAACAACAGAATGGAAAGTCCTAAACACCAACTTCTTATTTTTTTCATTCGGTTCGCTCCATGATGATTTCCGCTACCGGTACGAAGCCGGTGCTTCTAGCTTTTCCACACTGCGTTCTTGTTGAATGCTGCCGGCAACACCACGATCATCCCAAAAAGACTCACGGCTATTCCTACAAGCGAAGTGATGATTCGTCCCCCTACACTTGGCGTGAGGTGCATTCCGAACAGCGTGATCACCCAGCCCAGGCCTGCGACCAAAGCTCCAATCAGCTTCATCGCTCCCGGGCCTGGCTTCATCGCCGTCCGGCCCTCTTCCCCTTTGATCTTCAACATCGCCGCCAGACTGCCCAGGAACATCAGCACTCCGACGATTAACAAGAGCTTCCCCAGGCCGCCGCCGAGATAGATCCCGGCGCACAGCACCGTGGCGCCCACTAAAAAGAGCCCGTAATAACTTCCTTGCGATCTATTTGCTGCCATTACTCCTGCCTCCTCGACCCCGAAAGGTCCTTGCTAAGTTGCGAGTCCTAAGCTCCGGTCCACTGACTCCAGGGGAGCCAGCACTCCGTCGTTCATCCAGAATTTGAATCCGTATAACTTGGCCCGTGTCACCGTCGACTTCACCCTGCGTATCGCCGGCAACTGTCGCGTCACGGTGCCGGCAATAATCAACCGGGGAGGTTCCCGCGCCGACTGACGGAAAACTCGCAACACCGCTACACGAACCTCTAGGATCAGCCCGAACAGCATGTCGCGCAGTTTCATCGCGTCTTCCAGCGCTTGCACCGACGCCTTCTGCTCGCGCTCATGCCCGGCAGCGTCATGTCCCAGGAATCCATGGGACGCGCCACCCAGTCGCATTCGAAGGTTTCTTCCTTCATCTGCAACCGCAGCAGCCGCAGCGGCGCCTGCGAGGATTCCCCGAACCGCAATTGCGCTTGCAGTCCTCGCAGGAAGCCCGCGACTTCCCACAACTGTTTCATCCGTGGCGTGCCCGCACCGCGGCGGTCATTTCACTCGGCGATGCCGACGGCAGCGCCAGGAACACAATGAACTCCACCGCCACCACCAGCTCCAGCATCAGCGGGAGCTGATTCTGCAGCCGCGCCAGCAGCAGCAATAGCACCATCGAAAACCATTGCCAGCGCGACCGCCGCAATCGCTCGATCCGCCCCGGAAACCGCAAGAAGCTCCCGAACTTTACCTTGCTGTCGGCCGCCGCCGGCACGCAGGTGCGAATGCACGCCACCGCGAAAAACCCTCCCAACAGGACTTCCAAAAGAATCGTTTGATAATTCATGTGGTAATTCATTCGGCCATCTCCAGTCCCTTACTTTTACCAAACCGTTCTCTGTGCGCCTCGCAGACTTCCTGCCGCAGCTCCTCCAGAATTCCTTCATTCATCTCGAACTGTAGTCCCAGCAGCTTCGCTCGCATCGCCACCGACTGCACGGATTCGGGCGCCGTTTCTTCCCGCGTCACTTCTCCGCTGATCACCAACTCGCGTTTCCTCCCGAAACCCGATCTGTAAACCCTGAGTGCAGCGCTCTGCAATCCTGGCAGCACCTGAAACAGCAACTCCCTCACCGCCAGTGCATCCCGCAAAGCCTGCGTGGACGCGTTTCGCTCCGCGATCGCCCTCGGCAGCCCCGCATCCCATTTGTCTGCCGCCTGCGCCATCCATTCGCACTCTGCTTGGCTGCCTTTCAGCTCCACTCGCAGCAGCTCCAAATGCGCTCGTGACAAATCCCTGAACTGCACGTTCGCCCGGAATCGGCGTACGAACTCCCCAAGCTCCAGGAGCAAATTCAGCAAGGTCTCGCTCGCCTGGCTCTCATCGCCTGGTTTCGACACACGTGTACCCGCACACAAATCCTGTATGAGTTGACCTTCTAGAGAGGGTGGAGCAGCCTCAAGCGCCCTAAGCAGCGTTACATCTAGCGCTTACGCCTGCTCGCCCAAACCGTCGGCCTCGCCTTTGGGCACACCATTCCTAATCGCTTGGACACGTTTTTGTGTCCTGGATGTCTCGAATACTGCTTGCGACGTGAGGAATCTCCCTATTCCGGCTGCAAAATCGGGAGACGGGAAGCTGTTTTGCTTTCCGGGCGCATCATGAATCCTTAACCGGGGAGAGTCAAATTCAAGTTTCTGATTGCCTGGATTAGCTATAAGGATTTTGTAAAGATCGCATAAAGTTTTAGTTTACGTTATATAACCGAATCGTAAACAGGTAGGGTAAGCTCATATGCCAAGTAGTGATCTAGTGACCACAATGCCGTGAAATGACTCAGTGGCGGGAGAAATACAGCAGCAATCCGAACAAAATAATGGGGATCAACGCGATCAGCGCGTACACCAGCGTTTTCTTTGAACCGGCCTGCTGGGCCTTTTTCCAGTCCTTTAACTCCGTACGGTCCGTCACGCCTACTCTGTTCAGGTTCCCCAGGTCGGTCGCGAACTCGTGCACCGTAGGATAGCGATTCTTATGCTCGCGTTCGATCGCCCGGTAGATCACTTCCTGCAGTTGCGGTGAAATCGAAGGCTCCAGCTCTCTAGGCGGCACCGGATTTTTCGTCAGCCGCTCGTAAGGATCGGCCCCGGGAAACGGCGTTTTGCCCGTGAGCATTTCGTACAAAATTACTCCCAGCGAATAGATGTCACTGCGTGCGTCTCCGCGGGCTCCCTTCAGTTCTTCCGGTGAAATGTACGCCGACGCTCCCACCAGTTGCGCCAGGTTGGTAAACGTCAGCCGCGGCGCTCCTTCCTTCGCCGCCACTCGAAAATCGGTCAGCTTGATGTGGTCGGCCGCATCCACCAAAATATTTTCGGGACGCAAATCGCGATGCACAATGCCGTGGCCATGCACGTATTCGAGTGCTTCGCAAACGGCCAGCGCAATCCGCACCGCGCGCGCCTGCTCCAATTTCTTCTGTGCCGCAAGAATCTGCCGCAGCGGCTGCCCGTTGAACCATTCCTCCACCAGGTAGTCCTTGCTGCGATGGTCGTTCGCCAGCACCTTCAGCACTCCGGGATGGTTCAGCGTCCGCCCGATCTCCTGCTCCCGGTGAAAGCGGTCCACGAATGCCGGATCGGTTTCCATCCCCGGATGCGGCATCTTGATCGCCACCGTCTCATTTGTGTTTACGTCGGTGGCGCGAAAGATCGTCGCTACGTTGTCGCGGGAAACTACGCCTTCAATGCGGTAGTGGTCGAGCTGGTCGCCGGGGTTCATGGAGTGGTAGCTTTCGAAAATTTACGCGTCGGATGCCTGTCGCCGCATCCATCCGCTCGCGGGCGCCCTCGGCCGGCGTACGCGAGCGAATCTCTGCCTCTTTCAAGCGAATACCTATAACACAATTGTCGCGCACCGTCTCGCGCAATATCGCTGCAAAGATCCGATGCGCCGAATCGAACCGTTCAATTGGGTCTCGCCACGCTAAACCGTTAGGGACTGAAGCGCCGGTCGTGAATCTCGGAAAGGTGTTCGCGGAAACGCTTTATCACATCGTCTTCTTTCCCATCCGCGAATTCGCGTTCGAGCTCATCCAGCGCGAAGTGCACTACGTCGTGGTGATGCACTTCCTGCCCCGGGACCTTGTCGCTCATCTGCAGCCAGGCCTTGTGCAGCAAATCGATCTCTTTCGGTGTCAGCCGCGGAGCGTGCGGCCCCAGATAGAAAATCTGCTCCTGTCCCGATGGCGTGAATATCTCCAGCGTCACGCGCGGCCGCGGCTCCGGCATGCGCTCCCACGTGATTCCAATCTCCCGCGCCTGCTCGGTGATCGGCATCTTCGCCGAGCTTCCTACCACGATCGTGCTCGACTCCAGATTCGCCGCTGTGCGCAAAATCGCTTCCCACAGATCGTTTGCCGCCACCACCGCCAGTCGCACAGGCTTTCCTTCTTTTTCCGCGATAGATAGCACCTTCGTGAAAAGCAACTGCTCGATGGTGCTGAATAACTGGTTCGCATCCAGATCGTATTCGCCCGTCACCCCGCGCCGCAGCAGCCGCACGTGCAGCACCACGATTTCCGCTTCCCGCCGTTTCGCCCTTCGGATCGCTGTTTCCAGGTGATACAGCGCGTAATACGTGCTCACCGGCACAATAATATTTCCCGGCGCCACCCCCACGTTCGACGGCTCCAGATCCCCCGCCTGCGCTAGATTGAATCGGTCCAGTTCCACGTGGGCTTGCCCGCGGTTCTTCTGAATCCTTCGCTCGGAAAGCTCGAATCCCACAAACAGCAACGCCGAAAACGAAATTCCTGAAATCGTTGCCAGCGGCTTAGTGAACAGGTTCACCACCGCAATCATCAGCAGCACCAGCGTGATCAGCGCCACGCCCAGCGGAATTTCCCGTCCCGCAATGGTGAAGTTCAGCGGCACTTTGTATTCGCGCTCCTGCGGCTGCGTGTATCGCAACACCAGCACCGCCGTGCCATTCAGCACGAAACTCCAGATCACGCCGAACGCATACAAGTTGGCCAGAAAAGTCACGTCGCCGCGGCTGATCAGGATCATCACGATCTGCAGCCCCACTACCATGTTGATGATCCGGTAGGACGTTCCAAACCGCGGGTGCGGCTCCCGGAACCAGTCCGAAAGCACGCCATCTTCGGAAACCCGGTTCAGCACTCCATTCGATCCCACAATTGCCGTGTTCACCGCGCCCGACAGAATCAGCGTGCCCACCACCACCACGAATATGTGGAACGCCAGCCGCGCCGCGAACGGCCCCTGCAGATTCATCGCCAGGCCGCCGATCAGGTTCTCGAAATATTCGTGCCGCACGCCGTCCGGGATGATCATCACCGCGAAGAACGAAACCAGCGAAGTGAATACCAGGCTGTAGATGAAAATAATCAGCGCCGCTTTTTTCAGGTTGGGCAGCTTGGGATGTTCGATCTCGCGATACACCTGCGCCAGCGATTCCGCGCCGCTCATAGCCAGCACCGAGTGCCCCAGCGCGATAAACACCGCTACCGCTCCGAACATTTGCGGAATCCTGCTTCCGTAAAGCCAGCCCAGCGCATGTCTGCTCAGCACGATGTTCCGCGGGATCGGCAGCGGCGGCAGATGTCCCCCGCGCACCAGCAGCGTATAAGTGCACCATCCGATCAGCGCCACCACCATCACCGTGGTCAACTGCATGATCCAGAGCGCCTTCTCGCTCGATTCCGGAATGCCCTTGATGTTTTCCCACCAGAAATACAGCGTCGCCGCAATCGCGAACGCTTCCGCCGCCCCATTCGCCGAAATCACGTAGCGCATGTGCGTGTACGTCATCATTTCGTTGATCAGCCCGGCCAGGTATTGCCCGGCCGACACGCCGCTGATCGGACCAGTCAGGATGTAGTCGAACATCAGCGCCGACCCCGAGAATTTCGCCAGCGCCCCGCCCATGGCTTCCTTCACCACGCGGTACACGCCGCCCCGCACAAACATGCTGCAGCTTTCGATGTAGAGCTGGGAAACCGCGTAGGAAAGCAGCATGGTCCCGAGGATGAACCACGGCGCCGTTTTTCCGATGAACTGCTCGGACTCGCCTCCGGCGTAATACGCCGATGACGCTAAATCATTGAGAACAATGGCCGCTGCGCGCCAGTAGGAAATGAACGCCAGCATGGCCGTGGTCGCCACCAGAACTTTGGTCGCGGGCCGTATGCTGGAAAGCGGTCTCGACGGGCTAAGCCCCATTCCTGCTCCAACTCCCGGGGGCTTTTTCGCTCACCACTCGCTGAACATCTAAGGAAACCATAAACGATTCGTAACAATATCATAAACGGGCCGCACTCTCCCTGTCCCAAAATCCCTTCTTTTGGATTGAACTGCCACAGAATCTCTAATGCGCAGAACTCACTTGTAACCTTGCGTGCCGTGGTATCTGGAGAACGTCCTCTGGTATTTGGGGAACGCGCGAGAAACCTCTCGCGCCACCTGCGGTATCGAAACTCGAATGTTCTTCTTAGGGGGAAATTGCGCGCTTCGAAACTAGTCCATGCGTTCAATCAACTGAGCGCGCCATGCCGGGGCTGTAAATGGATCCCCGAAGTACTGCGTTTCGCGTGCTACCTTGTCGCCTTTGAACTCCATGATGCTCACGGTGTAGGACGGCTTGCCGTCATACGTCAGGATGAATTCGGTGACCCAGAGATCTCCGCTGCCAATGATTCTTCGCACAGTAAAGCGCTTCTTGCTCGGCTGAATGGACCGTTGTTTCTGTATGTTGATTCGGCCGCGCGTTCGCTCGCCCGACTGGGGGTATTCCAGCACTGCGTCCTCATGGTAAATGCGGTGCTCCCTTTCGAAATCATTGGCATCGGACGCCGCCCAATGCTGATCCAGTGCCGTACGTATCTCGTGATCGCGCAGTCCAGAAGATTGCTCCCCGTTTTGTTGGCTGTTCATCGAGACTCGATTTGGAAATCGGCTGAATACTTTCACGAAATCAGATGGGGCTCCCCGACACTGGACAATTTGTAACATGAGTCCCTGCAAGAGCTTAGGCTCGATTATGGACGGGCAGATTCTGCGACCGTCAATGAGGTCGGCCTAGCTCCGCTTTCACGAAGCCTGACCGCCATCAAAGAAGCCCTTGATTGGATGCCCCCGTTCGTTTCGGCTCCAATAAACAGGAGCGTTTACAGTCGTGTTCGCTGTTGGTTACCGTTTGGCGGTGAGCATCTTGCTGCCCGCCAGGTACCAATTCACCACCACGGCGTTGGACGGCGATGAGGTCCAGATTCGCCCTTGGGCGTCGGGCCAGAATTTGCGCATGGTAATTTCCGGATAGGGGAACGGATACTCAACAATCTTTCCCGTCGTCGGGTCGAGCCGCTGGATCTCGTCCAAAAACGTCATCGAGTACCAGATGTCGCCAGAGTGGTCGACCGCGATTGCGTAGTCGTGCTTGTCCGGACCCTCTGGGGTGTAGGTCTTGAAATCCTTGGTGTTAGGATCGAGCCGGCAGACCCGGCTGCTTCCGTAGCAGGTGAGCCACACGATGCCCTTGGAATCGATCGCGATCCGGTGAGACTCGAAATCCTTCGGATCGGTGGACGGAGAGAATTTCAAGACTGTTTTTAGCGTCTTCGGGTCGACTTCGTAAATCGGGTCATTCTTTCCAATGCTGGTGAACCATACCTTCCCGTTCACTGTATCCCCGTATACGTCGTAGGTGTTGGGAACTCCCTCGATCGTCGTAAACTTCCCTGTGGAGGGATCGAGCCGGCTGGCCGGGTCTCCGCTGGAGAAAACGTAGAGCTTCCCGTCGACCATCATGGGGTGTGAATCGTGCTTCGCTCCTCCGCGAATGCCCCATTCCGACTTCGCGATAAACGGCGCATCGAACTGCTTCACTTGCCCGGTCTTCGTAATGACTTCCCCTACACGGTTGCAGCCCTGCTCGGCAAACCACGCGTTCCCGTCGGGGCCGACCTCAATCGCATGGATCCCGGCCGCGTGCGAGCACGGCGACATGTATGTCGTATTCTCACCGGTTTCGGGATTGATGCGAACCACCCGATTCGCATTCCCGTAGTCGGCTGCCCAGATATACCCGTCGGAATCAAATCCCTTTTGGACGCTCGGCGGATACGCTTGGAAAGGCAGCCATGTCTTGTCCTTCAACGGATACACCACGTAGACGATATTCATGGCATCCTTGCTGAAATGGTGTACGGTGGCCTGATACCCGGGCACATCGGCCGGAGAATTTGGCAGCGTGGAATCGGTGCCAAACACTTGCGTGAGATAGCCTGCGATTTCCGAAGCCATTTGATCGGTGACCGGACGCGGCACACCTTTGGGGCCAACGGCATAGTCAGCTACAGTAAACCGCATGTAATTCACCAGGTCCATCCAGCCGTCGTTATCCAGACGGCGAGTCGCCATGCGGCTTTGAAAATTGTGGCAGCCAAAGCAATTTTCAAAGAGTGCGTCTTTTCCCGGCCCCTTCGGCAGCAACTCTCGCGCTTGCCAAACCGAAAGATCGCTCCACTGCACGGTCCCCTTTTGCAAGGAAAAGTCGGCATTGGCGTCTTGGTCGGCCGTCTTGATGGTTTCGCTCTGTGGGGCGGCCTTGTAGCCAATCGCCCGGATCGTCACCCGGTAAGTCCCTGTCGGAAGATTCGGTACCGTGAAGCTACCGTCTTCTTGCGACAACACATCGGTCGAGATACCGGTAGTCATGTGCCGGGCCTCAACAAACGCGCCCTCGAAAGGCGCGCCATCCGGACCTTTAACCATACCGGTGACTGTGGCTCCCAGGGCCAGAGGAACACCCGAAGCCATCAAAACCACCAGGAAAAGCGCTTTGCTCGATAGCGACCGCATGATTCCCTCCATCCTTTTCGAGTACTGCGTACGGACGGACCCTCAAGTGAGCGCTCGTCCGGGATATGAATTCGAACAACACCTACTGAATGCACACTGAATGTGATTGGAACCGTTATCAGAGACGCTTTTTAATCACGATCGCCAATAACGGTCGACAATCACGATTGACCACTCATATGCACGACTTGTTCGATACTCATGGTAGCGGGGTTGTTG
>DASZMG010000103.1:0-3104 GCA_035551975.1 Candidatus Acidiferrales bacterium
AGCAGCGGCAAGGATAGCGCCTGGGTCCTCCATGTACTGCGGCAGATGCGTAGTATCGAGGTGGTCGCGCTCGTCACTACATTTAACCGTTCGGCGGATCGTGTGGCTATGCATGCTGTGCGCCGCACTCTGGTGCAAGCACAAGCGGAAAGAGTCGGCTTGCCTTTGTGGTCTGTTGAACTTCCGTCACCTTGTTCGAACGCAGCCTACGAGGATCTGATGGTTCCAATTTGGCAGAGAGCACTAGCTGAAGGAATTACTGAAATCGCGTTTGGGGATCTATTCCTTCGAGACATCCGCCGCTATCGCGAGCAGCAACTCCAGGGAACGCACCTTGCACCGCTTTTTCCAATCTGGGAGTCGCCCACTCGTCCGCTTGCAATAGAGATGATTCAGGCGGGTGTGAAAGCTAAGGTCACTTGCGTAGACCCAGCGAAGTTGGATCGGTCGTTTGCGGGACGGGAGTTTGATAGCGCGTTCGTCGAGTCGCTGCCACCGATCGTCGATCCGTGTGGTGAAAATGGGGAGTTTCATACATTCGTATACGACTCGCCCGTTTTCTCGCGACCGATCTCAATAAAAGGTGGAGAGACTATCGAGCGCGACGGCTTCGTTTTTGCCGACGTTTCCCATCACAGTGAGAAACGTCTATTGCTTTAATAAACGCGGTTTGAAAATCGAAGCCACCCGTCGACGCCACAGCAGCAGGGGCCCAGCTCCACCGATCAACAGCAGCCCCCAGGTAGCCGGTTCCGGGGTATCGGCCGACTTGGCGATTGTCAGCGTAAAGCCGCAATCGGCGCAGCCGGCCACGTAAGAGTTAGAGGTGGTCGTAAAGTAGGAGCCGTCATGCTCCAGCGAGGCATAGTCGAAGCCGCCGTGAACCTCTTGGCCATTGCTTGCATCCACTAGCACAGAGGCAAAATCGCCACCGCCATACAAATTCACACCGGTGCAGGATAAACCACCAGGGACCTGGCAGCTCGTGAGCTGTGAGGCTGAAAACACGTGGGGGGAGCCGTCGCTAAGGTAATCTGGCACGGTCAGCGTGAAGCTGGTTGTGCCTTGAAACCAACTAAACTCGGGAAACCCCGCGATTTCGGTATCGGTATAAGTGTAGGTCACTGACGCATTGCTCACCGCACAGGTGAGTAAGAAACAGCACAGAGCGAATGCGGATTTTACAAGCGATTTCAACATCCGGACTTTCCCCTCCTTCGTCCTGCTACTTGACGCAGCGGGGATAATTTAAGTAATTTTTTTGTTCATGCAACAGTACTCTTATTGACGCAATAGTACTCCGACCCCTATTCCATCTGGATCGTGATTCCGGCTCCCACCCCGGCGTTACCCAAATGCACCTGTAGTTCAGGTCTCTTCTCCTTTTCCATTCGACGCATCGCCCCGAGATCAATCAGCCGCCTGCCACAATAGGGAAGAGAGTGGCGCGGCATCGCGCCGTTTATTCCGCCTCCTTTGACCCGATCGATGCCTTACCTCATCAGCATTTGGCTAGCCGGTGTGTTTGCGTTATCGCTGGCTCCGTACGAAGTGAAAAATCACTTCGGAACCAAGGGCGCGCTCCACGATGCGGGACACGTCGTCATCTTCTTCATTACCGCCGTTCTGCTTTGTTGGAACGCGGAGGGCGTTGGCCGCAAGCTCTTTCGTTGCCTCCTCGCGTTCTGCGTTGTTTTTGCCGCGGAAGGACTCGAAAAGCTGGTCTATCATGACCGATTCGAATGGAATGACGTAGCGATGGACGTGGGCGGCGTGCTTGTCGGATTCGCGGTCGTCATGCTGGCCGGAATGATTTCGGCGAGTCTGAAATACCGTTCCCGGACGCCGCGAAGTTCCTGATCGCTTTCTACTTGATCGGCACAAATCGAACTGCATAACCGCCGCCGGGAGCCAGGTCAATGGCCAGAGTAGTCCGGCTGTCGACGGTTTTCTTGCTGATGCTCACGCTCTTGGGATACTGCCCGGCATCCGGCGCGTCAGCGTAGATTTCAGCCGTATAGCGGCCCGGTCCCAAAAAAGTAAGCGGCACGTCGATCCTCCGCTGATTCCAATTGGTCATGCTCCCCAGGAACCATTCGTCTCCGCGCCGACGAGCCATGGTAATGAATTCGCCCGGAAGTCCGTCCAGCACCTTGGTTTCGTCCCAGGTTGCCGGCGCATGCTCGATGAAGTCGAAGGCGGGTTGATCCTCATACGCCTTGGGCGTGTCCGAGACCATTTGAAAGGCAGCCTGGTAGACCACGTACATGGCCAGTTGCGCCGCGCGGGTTCCCATCACCATGGGGTGCGGAGCGCGCGCGATGAAGTCGCTTTTCGTTACGTTGTCGAATCCTCCCGGCGTGTAGTCCATAGGCCCGGCGAGCATGCGGGTGAACGGAAGCGTGACGCGATGATCCGGATTGTCGCGCGAACCGGCCCGCGACTGCTCCATCCCGAGCACGGCTTCGTATCCGAGCACATTCGGGTAGGTGCGGCCGATTCCCCACGGCTTGGTTGCGCCGTGAAAATCCAGCATCAGATGATTCTCGGCGGCTTTCTTCGCGGCGCGATAGTAGAAGTCGATCCCGCGCTGATCGTCACGTTCCACGAAATCGATCTTCAGCCCGGCCACTCCCCACTTCGCAAAGACCGGAAAGGCCTCGTCCATCTGCGCGTCCGCCGCCCGATAGTGCAGCCAGATCCAAATTTTGACGTTCTTCGGCGCAGCATAGCGGACCAGTTCCGGAATGTCCACCCGGCCATTCATCTTGGTGATGTCGTAGCGCGACGACCAGCCCGCATCCACCAGCATGTAGGGAAATCCGGACTTGGCGGCGAAATCGACGTAGTATTTCATGGTGGCGGTGGTAAACGCAGGCTTGCCATCCGGACCTATGCTGCCGCTCCACCAATCCCAAGCTGTTAAGCCGGGGTGAATCCAGGAAGTATCCTTGATCTCCGATTCCGGATTCAGGCTAGTGATCATGTTGGATTGAACGAGATCACCCGGCTGCTTGCCGATGAGCAGGACTCGCCAGGCGGAGTGATGCGGCAGCGTTCCCGTAACGGCAACAACGGGATCGTCGCCCGGCGCGAGGCGCGAC
>DASZMG010000104.1:0-58570 GCA_035551975.1 Candidatus Acidiferrales bacterium
CTGCACTCGCCACAGGTTCCGGTCAGCGTAAAACTACGTCTCGCGCATCGGACGCCAGAAATTAGGGGCGTAGCTCAGTGGTAGAGCAGCGGCCTTTTAAGCCGAAGGTCGTGGGTTCGATCCCCACCGCCCCTACCAACCTAACCGATGTCCGACCCGGACACATGGGTTACAGAACGTACCTAAGACATAGGTAACACTTGGCACAGTTGTACCAATTGAGACGCTCGCGACCGCATCCGCTCTGCGCGTCCACATCGCTGTGAACAATAGCGGAACGTCGTCTTTATGGAGGTCCGCAATAGCGGTGCACCTGGTGCGGCGTGGAGGCCAAGCCGGGGCAATATGAGGCTACGTAAGGTTCAAGCTGATAGTATAGATCGCGCGCAGCGATTGTTTCACCCTGCTGCCGCGCGTGAGCTGCCAAGGCGCGTTGCCCCAGCGCTTGCAGATCAATAGTTTGCAACTTCCGGTCGCGGACGATGAAGCGGCCTCCCACCATCACATGGCGCACGCTGAACCCGTCCTCAGCATAGGCAAGCTGGTTCATATAATTATTGATGGGCAGCCAGTTGATAGACTGCAAATCGAGGAACACCAGATCCGCTTTCGCGCCAGGGGCAATGCGTCCGAGATGATCTTCGAATCCGAGCGCGCGCGAGCCGCCGCGCGTCGCAGCGCGAAACGCTTCCTGCGAGGTCAGCCACTCGGCCGGATCCGGGCCATTCACGCGCGAGACGTAGGAGGTGAGCCGCGTGGCCTCATACATATTTTGATTGTCCGATGAAGCCGAGCCATCGGTGCCGACCGCTACGTTCACTCCGTGCTTCAGCATGCGGCGAACATCGGGAAGTCCGTTCCCGAGTCGCATGTTGCTGCCGGGATTCACCGACACGGAGGCGCCCGCCTTCGCCAGCGTTTCCATATCGTCGTCGCTCAGCCACACGCCGTGGGCCACCGTGAAATTGCGCCGGATGATTCCCATTTTGTTCAAATAGGCCACGATCGAGGAGTTGTAGCGTTTCTGCGCGCCGATCAACTGCACTTTGGATTCGGCCACGTGGCTCTGAATGCCCAGGCCGGTGTCGTCGGCGAGTTTTCGCAACGCGCGAAGAAAGTCTTCCGAGCAATGCATCGCGATGGTGGGCGAGATGGCGATGTGCACGTAGTCGGAATCGAAGCGCGAATTCTTGGCCAAAGCCTCCATCACTTGAAATGTTCTTTCCCAATGCGGCGGATTGTATGCGCCGACGGCTTTTCGCAGTTCGGGCGGCAGGGCATCGCGCAGCCCCGGCACGGCGTCGTACAGGCCAATGTCCGACATCATCGGAGCCATCGTGAGGCGAATCCCGACGTCCTGATAGGCGCGAATGGCTTCGTGAATGCCCTCGACTGAAAACTCTGGCAATTCAAGGAACAGATCGTATGCGGCGGTGCAGCCCTTCAGCGCCATTTCCGCTGCATTCAGCGCCGCTGAAATATAGCGGTCTTCCATGGTGCGCTGTCCCGTATTCCACGGGCTAGCCACCAGAAGAAGTTCGAGCGTCCAGCGGTCGCCGGCGCCCTTGGCCATGGCGTTGTGTCCATGCGTATGTCCGTTGGCGAAGCCAGGATGGACCAGCAATCCCGCGCCGTCGAACTCTACCGCGCCCTCAGGAGCCTCTACCTTCGGCGCGACTTCCGCAATGCTGTCGCCAATAATCAGAATGTCAGCGGCCTCGCCATGCCAGTTGTCGGCATCCAGTAATTTCGCGTTGCGTATTACGCAAGGGCGCCCCTTCGAATCGGAAGCTGCCGGTAGGGGAGTGATCATAAGAGTGAGTCTGCTGCGCGCTCTCCTCGCAACAGGAAGAATGTAATTTGCAGCGAACGATAATCATGCCCGTTTTTAGCCGCCGATCCCCAATACAAAATGCGAATGATTCGAATCGAAGGTTGAATGTTTAGAGTTGAAGATTATTGATTGCGCGCCACGCACACCGCGGCCGGCAGTTCCCAGACCCGTCTCAGAAATCGGATCGGCCAGTGCGGTAGTCCGCCAGGTCGCGATCAAAGCGGAGGCACATTGCTGAGAAGCGAGGAACTCCAGGGTCTGGACGGAGACACGAACGCTGTTCTCTACGATTCCGCTTCATTCACCAACTTCACGGCGGCGTTTATTACAAGTGGAACGTTACCGGCCATGTGAAAGTGAAGATCGTCAACACCGGCACGAACGGCGCAGTTGCCGTCGTCAACGGCAGATTCTTCAACTCACGCATGGCGAGACCTTCAGTCCGGATTTCCTGCTCCATGACTGAAGGATCTCGCCCGGTTGTCGCCTCCGATGTGTTGTATGGCTGACCGGCCTGCTGCCGGTCATTTTCGCTAGCGAAGAAAGGCCACGCGGTCGATTCTCTGTACTCACAGTAAACTGGCCGACGCTCTCACTACAGGTCCAGCCAGCGCAACGTTCAACTTGTCTATGCCGATGCGGCCTTACTCTTCGGCGCCGCGTTGGCCTTCGGCATGTCCAATTCCAGCAGGCCATCCTCCAATACGGCGTTTGCTCTCGAGACATCGACTTCCACCGGCAAATCGAGCACGCGGTAGATCTGATTCGCACAGCGGTCCGTGTAAACAACCTTTCCGTGCTTGTGTTCGTGTTCCGATTCCCGCTTGCCGGTTATCGTGACTCGCCGCGGCTCCAGACTTACCTCGAGTTCATCGGCACGGAACCCCGGAACTTCCGCACGAACCGCCACCGAATCGGCAGACTCTTCCACTAGCGCGTGCGATGGATGCAACAGGTCTTCCTGAGCCCGAAACCAGTGCTCCATCTCATGTCCTTCCGGCCGTCCGTCGGATTCGAAAATCTGGTACGCGCGCTGGGCGATCGAATCTGAAATGTCGTGAATGCGGTTTTGCAAGCTTCCGTCGTTCACGACCTTGATGTGTCTTGCTCCTGTGGTGTTGATCGACTTTTCAAGCATTGTTTCTCCTCTCTTCTTTCTGGGTTACAGAATCACTTCGGCCGCTTATTTGTCCGAAATTCATGAAGCGCGGAAAGCAGCAAGCAGGCTTCTTCTTTCCGTCGCTTTTCTGCGCGTCACTCCGGTTCCACTACCACGAAGTGCGTGGTGCCTTTCCGGTTCAGCAACAGAAGTACTGCCTGATTTGTTTTTCCCTGGAGCGCTTGTTCGTATTGCTCCGTGTTGTTCACCGGCTTGCGGTTCACATCTTGAATCACGTCTCCGGCCTGAACTCCTGCGGTGGCAGCCGCGCTCGCCGGGTCAACTGACGTGACCACAACTCCCGCTGTCGACGGTGGCACACTGAATTGCTGCGCCAGATCCGGAGTCAAATTCTGTACCTGTAAACCCTTTAGCGTGCTCGCTGCGACTCCTGCGGCAGGCTGAGTGGACGCCGCGTTTTGCGGATACTCGCCAAGCGTCACATCGACATCGCGATTCTGCCCGTTGCGAAATATCTTCAAGTGCACCGTGGCGCCCGGTGCCATCTCCGAGATTCTCACGCTCAGATCGTCCGGGCCGTTCACCGCTTGACCGTTCAGTTCCAGAACGATGTCGCCTCTCTCAATTCCGGCCTTCGCCGCCGGGCTGTTCGGCGTAACATCTCCTATCAATGCGCCGCCGCCGCGGGTCAATCCAAACGCATCTGCCATTTCCGGACTGACCGCCTGAATCGTCACTCCCAGGTAGCCTCGGATCACTTTCCCGTGATCGACGATCTGCTCCATCACATTTCGCGCCATGGCAATCGGAATCGCAAATCCGATGCCCTGATTTCCTCCGCCGCCCCCTGAAATGATCGCAGTGTTGATTCCGATCAGGTTCCCGTGCGCGTCAATTAAAGCCCCGCCGGAATTCCCGGGATTGATGGCCGAATCGGTCTGGATGAAATCTTCGTAATGCTCGATGGTTCCACCAAGCGCCCGGCCCGTAGCGCTCACGATTCCGCTGGTCGCCGTCTCGCCCACTCCAAACGGATCGCCGATCGCAAAAACCAGGTCGCCGACTTTCAGCCTGGACGAATCACCCAATGTCAGCGTGGTCATGCCCGTATCATCGATTTTCAACACTGCAATGTCCGTGTTCGGATCTGTGCCGATCACCTTCGCCTTGAATCTCTGCCGCTCCTGCGTGAAAACTTCCACGTCGGTCGCGCCGGAAACCACGTGATTATTGGTCAAAATGTATCCGTTGGAATTCACGATCACGCCTGATCCCAGGCTGTATTGCCGCTCCATCTGGGGCGTCGCTGACGGGGCAGGGAACTGATCTCCAAAAAACTGGCGAAAGAAAGGATCATTGAAGAAGCCCGGCATATTTGCTTGTTTCTTGATCAATGAGGTCGACGAGATGTTCACCACGGCTGGTAACGCCGGGTCGATCACCGATGAGAATCCATTCTGAAAGCTTCCCAGGCTTACCGGACTGAAGTTTGTCGCGATGCTCAACGGAACTTTCGGCGCTCCGTACACGCGCCCTCCCGGCACCCGCAGCATGCCTCCGCGCAAAAGTCCGCCTACCAGCAGTAAAAGCACAACGAGCAATAACGCCAGGCCCCAATGGGATTTCCCGCTCGAACCGCTCATGACTTTTCTCCTTTGTTTCGAATTCTTGGTGTCACTCACGTGTGGCCTATTCGTCGCCGTCTATGTAGCAAAGGCACGCAGCACGCGCAGGTAGTGCAGAATGTCCTCCCGCGAAAGGATTCCTACGATTCCGTTGCCTTCCACCACCGGCAGTTGTTCCACTCCGTCGCGCCCCATTTTTTCGAGCGCGGACCATAGCATTGCGTCGGGCCGGATCTGGTCTAGCTTCTGAAGCGGAATCATCACCTCTCCGGCGGTTGTTGTCGTCCAGGCGGCACGCGGAACGGATCGCACCGACGCGAGCGTCACCAGTCCCGCCTGGCCTCCGCCATCGGTGACGACGAAGTAATGCCAGCCCGTTTGAAGCACATATTTATCGACGACTTCCTGCAGCGTGAGGTTTGCCGGCAGGCGCGGGTAATCCCGCTTCATGGCGTCGACAACCTTGTGTTCGCCGAGCAGTCCCTTCAGCACTTCGAGCTGCAGTTGGCTTCCCGCGGCGCTTTCAAGGAACCAGCCGATGAAGGCGATCCAGAGTCCTCCGATGAAGTTTCTGTTGAGCATTTGCCACACGCCCACGAAAATGAAAAAGAATCCGAAGAAGCGGCCGGTAGCCGCCGCAATCGACGTCGCTCGCTGGAACTTCCTCGTGAATCTCCAGAGGATGGCCCGGAACACTCTTCCTCCGTCCAGCGGGAAGCCGGGGATCAGGTTGAAAGCGCCCAGAATCAGGTTGATCATTGCCAGGTATTTCGCCAGTGCATATAGCGGGGAAGACCAAGCAACCAGAGGCTCCAGTTCCCAGAAGAGCGCCGCCAGCGCGAAGCTTACGACCGGCCCCACCGCTGCTATCCAGAATTCCGCCCCGGCGCTCGGTGGCTCCGACGCGATTTGCGATACGCCTCCAAAAATGAACAGCGTGATGCGTGGAACCTCGATGCCGAACTTCTTAGCCACAATCGAATGCCCGATCTCGTGGATCAGCACGCTTACGAAAAGCATTACGGCTGTCACCACGCCCAGCAGCCAGTATTCGGTCGTGCTCCAGCCGCGAAACTCCGCTGGGTAGTACGACACGGCCAGCAGCCATGCCAGCAGTCCCACGACAAGAAACCACGAATAATCCAAATCGATGGAAATACCGAAGATGCGTCCGATCGGAATCGTGTGTCGGAACATAGTTCTAGCTCCTGCGATTCGCGTCTGTTGAGCCTGTCAGAATCTATTGCCGGAATTTCCGGAGGTTCACTGCTCTTTTGTTATGCCCGAAACCTGGCATTCAGGTATTGCGCTTGTCAGAGTCTGAGCGGAAGTTGCACGGAAGAGGAGCATTCCCAAAGACATGAAGGAAGGCGAACACTGCCGCAGAATCGATTCTCTAATCATCAATCCCTTTCATACTTATCATTCCCACAACGATCGCTATTTCCTATCGGGTGTTTCCCGCAGATATGAAGAGCTCGTCTAGTGGGACTTTTGCAAAGGAAAGAAGTCCAGAGTGGAGGCCACAGTGAAAAGATGGTGCGGAGGCACGATCAAGTCGGCCCGCGCCAAAAAGTTGCAAAAAAAGCCGCTCTAGTCGTCGCCCGCGAGCGGTTGCGGGCTCGATCCGCCCGGCGTGGGAGGAATGAATGGAGTCTTCGACGCGATTACCTTCTTGCGCGACTTGGGAACTGATGGTGCAGCTGCCGGTGCGTCATCCATCGGAAGCTTGGTGCGGCGAATCCCATCATAGGAATGAAGCGCTGCTGCAACCGCGCCGGCCGTCGGCACCAAGCCAATTTCGCCAGCGCCCTTCGCTCCGTATCCGCCTACTTCATCCGGCACTTCGATCAGAATTACATCCACGCGCGGCGTGTGTTTCGCCTGCAAAATGCCGGTGTCCCGGAGCAGCAGGGAATCGGGCACGCTGTTCGTCGATCGGAAATCTTCCGACAGCGCGTATCCCAATCCCATGTGCACGCCGCCTTCGATCTGTCCCGCGCACGCTTTCGGATTGATCGCGTGGCCCACGTCGTGCGCTGCAACCACGCGCTCGAGCTTGCCTTCATCGTCCAGAATCACTAGTTGTGTCGCGTAGCTGAAAGTCAAATGCGTGGTCGGATTCGTCAGCGCATCCGGCGTTCCAGGGCGGGTGGTGAAGTCGCACACATAGTCGCCGCGGTATTGGCGGCCGGCCAGCTTCTCAATCGGTGTGTGCTTCAGATCCGCCGCCAACTCGCCCGCCGCGCGCTGTGCCGCCGCGCAGCTTAGAGTGGTGGCGCGTGACGCCCACGTCTCGCCGCACTTTGCGCCGATATTCTTGTCCCAGTGGACATTCATGATCTCCGGCGACAATCCCGTTTCTTCGCACACCGCTTGCCGCACTGTGGTGAAAAGCCCCTGGCCCATTTCCGTGTAGCCGGTCAGAATTTCGAGCTTTCCGCCCTCCTGCACGCGAATCAGCACGTGCCCGCTGTCCACCGTTCCGTTTCCGATGCCGGTGCTCTTGATGCCGCAGCCGATGCCCTTGTATTTCGCCTTCTTGTAGATGTCCTTTACCGCTTCGAGCGTCGCGCGAATGCCCACGCTTTCGCGCATAATCTGCCCGGTTCCGAATGCGTCGCCCGGGCCCAGAATATTCCGGTCGCGGATGTCATAGCCGTCCACGCCCACTCGCTCGGCGAGGATGTCCATAATTCCTTCCATGGCGAACTGGGCCTGGTTGCTGCCGAATCCGCGCATGGCTCCGCTGGTCGGATTATTCGTGAACACAGCTTTCGCCGTAACATCTACGTTCGACACGCGATACGGTCCGCACGAGTGGCACGCCGCGCGCAGCAGACACTTGCCGCCGGTTCCGGCATACGCTCCAGTATCGCCAACGATGTGTACCTTCACCCCGAGCAAATGGCCTTCCGCGTCCGCGCCGACCGTGTACTTCAAATTCATCGGATGCCGCTTCGGGTGCAATTGCGTCGACTGCTTGCGCGTCAGCACCGTCTTCACCGGCCGCTTCAGCAGGTGGGCCGCGAGCGCTGTCTGCACCTGAATCGAGACTTCTTCCTTCGCGCCAAACGATCCGCCGCTCGACGCCAGCTCCACTTCCACTTTTTCCATGGGCAGGCTCAGCACACGCGCGATCTCGCGATGATCGAACGTCGATCCCTGACTCTGCGAATAGACCTTTACGCCGTCGCCTTGCGGCAGTGCCAAGCAGGCCTCCGGCTCAAGGAATGCCGGCTCCACTGCTTGTGTCTGGAAGGTCTGCTCGATCACATGCGTCGACTTCGCCAGCGCCGCATCCACATCGCCGCGCGAGAACGCGATCGCTTCCAGCAGGTTCGGCGCTACGTGCACATTGCCCGGTGCATGCACCTGCGGAGCGCCTGGCTCGAGCGCCGCGAACGGATCGGTCACCGGCGGCAGCACTTCGTATTTGATTTCGACTTTTTCCGCGGCTTTCCGCGCGTGGAATTCGCTATCCGCCACCACCAGCGCGAACATATCGCCCACGCAACAGGTGGTCTCGCCGACGGCCACAAAAATAGGCAAGTCCGGAATCGTTAGCCCCGTGCCGCGCGGCCCGATCGAATCCTTTGCCGTGAGCACGCGCACCACCCCCGGCATGTTCTCTGCGGCCGAAGTGTCAATCGCCAGAATCTTTGCCCGAGGGTGCGCGCTCAGCGCCGGCGACGCGTGCAACATGTCCGGCACGAACATATCGTCGATAAAAGGTTTCTCGCCGAGCGCCTGATCGATGCCCTTGTATCGAGACGGCGAATCGCCTACGCCGTTCTTGCGGCTCGGCTTTGCGAATTTCGGATTCCGCGAAAGCCCGTACTCCTCGCCAAAATAAAAATGCCGGCGCGGTTCGGTGCGCGGCAGGTTGCCGCCGTTCTTATACGCCTCACCAGCCGTCTGAATGCCATCCAGGATTCGCGCGTAACCTGTGCAGCGGCAAATGTGTCCGGTAAGCGCCTGCGCTACCGCGTCGCGATCCTCCGTTTTCCCTTCGCGAACCAGGTGCGACGCTCTTACCAGAATCCCCGGGATGCAAAACCCGCACTGCACCCCACCTTCCATGATGAACGCATCGCCCAGAGACTTGCGCATTTCCTCCGGCATGCCTTCCAGCGTTTCAACCTCATGCCCTTCCATGTTTTCCGGCTTTCGCAGACATGAAAGCGCCGGCCGCCCGTCAAACAACACCGCGCAGCATCCGCAAGCCCCTTCGGGAGAGCAGCCATTTTTGGCCGAAGTGATTCCGCAGTTTTCGCGCAGGACTTCCAGGAACGTCATGCCGGGCTCGTAGTCGGCCGATACCGGCTTTCCGTTCAGGACGAAATTGACCCTGGGCATCCGAAACCTCCTGGCCGTGCGAAAGGAATAGCTATCAGTCCAAATTATCTCACTTCTCAGATGGGATGAGAAGGCCGGTCTCCACGGGTGTCTTAGCTCCATAATTCTGTCACCCCTTAACAGCAACGTGAAAATGTCACCCCATGAGACAGGAGACATTCACGTTGAGTCAGCTCGAAGGTCGCGGCCCGCTACTCACCGCTCTGGGTATGCAGGACGACCCCTCCGGCAAAATCCTGGCCGCCCCAACGAGTTTGCATGAAGTAGCCGAGCTTGACCGCCGTCCGGGTGATTGCGGCTAACTCCTGGCCTCACTTCCTATAGTAAAGATGGGAGCAGAGGTCGATACTCAGGTAGCAGCACCCGCTGAAACCAGAACACCCACCTGGCATCGGCTGCGCTGTCACCATATCAAGGGGCCGTAGCCAAAGCCTTTGCTGGCCGTCGCCTGAGGCGACAAACGCCAGAAAGCGCCCGTCGGGAGAAATTGCAAAAGAGAGTGGATCCGACGTCGCTGGCGTGCTTCGCTAATTGGAATCGAGCTCTGCTTGAGGCAATCGGCAAGAGTCGGCCCTCCGACCAACTCCATCACCAGATATATCCATAGGCTCCAGGTACGTAACCGGCCACCCAGTTTGCCTAACCGAGACTTGGAGATATGCGCTACTCGGAAACTGCGATTATGGCACCCGACATGAGAAGCAAAACGGCGTGAGCACGACGGCGTCCCTCTAGGGCGCGGGCGTAAGGCCATATCGCCGCATTACCGTGGCAATCGCGGAAGGATTGGGCGGCCCCGATGCGCCGTTTATGAGCGCAGCGATTTCCCGGAAAAACTGGGGACCGAGTATGCCCGGAGTCAAAATCGCGAGCATCTTCGTGCTGACGGAACCGAAATTGTCGAAGCGGTGGATCGCGCCACGAGGAATGCAAAGCACCTCACCTGGTCCAAGCTCGATTCTTTTGCCTTCTACGGTGAAGGTCAACACTCCCTCAAGACCGTAAATAGTCTCTTCGTAACCATCATGACTATGTGCCATCGGCATCTTCGCTTGGGCGGCTACATCGAACTCGAACATCGCTACGGCCCCTCCAGATGAACTGCTTTCGAGCAGAAATCGAACTGCCAGACCTCCCATCTTGATTTCCTCTCGCGTCCTTGTCACCAACGGTGCACCGTCCCATTAATCGCTCGCTTTGACACAGGAGACAGTACTCTATCACTCCACGGGTTCGTCAACGGCTGAGTAACGCACTTCTCGGCCATGTGGAGTACTAGTTCACCATTTGTCCGGTTTTCCGGCTACACAGGACCTTGCCCCGAATACGCGGGATTCCCAACTTTTGACAGTCATTACGTCGTTTAGAGGCATCTGTGTAAATCTTGGTTTACTATGTGGATTAACCGAGGTTAATATATATCCCAGATGTGACCGTTGCGATCCCGCATATCAGACACGAATCTCGTCGGTTTTGTTTTAGTGCTAATGTTTTGCGCCTGCCCTCAGGTCGTTCTGGCGCAAGGCGAAACCACCAGCGCAATCGTGGGGCAAGTTGCCGATGCAGCGGCTGCAGCGATTCCAGGCGCGACAGTGACGATCACGAATCGCGACACTGGGTCGCAGAGGTCACTCAAAACCGACGATGCCGGACGATTCAACTTTCCACAACTGAAGCCGGGAACCTACGCAGTCAAAGTCCAGGCAGAGGGCTTTGATCCACAGCGGGACGAGAACGTGTTCGCAGGTTTGGGAGAGAAGCAGAGCGTTAATTTCACACTCAAAGTGGCGGGAGCGAAGCAAACGATTGAGGTGAACGGGGCGGCTCCGCTCATCAACGTTGAAAACGCGAATACGTCAACAAATCTAAGCGCGGCAGCGCTCGAAAATCTTCCGAATCCTGGCGGTGACCTTACCTATCCGCTGCAATTTGCCCCGGGTGCGCTGATCAACACTGCCGGCAGCGGAAACGATTTCGTGGGCGGGAGCAATGGCTATGGAAACGTGCAATTCAACGGATTGCCGGCTCTTTCCAACGGATATATCGTGGACGGACTGGAGACAAACGATCCGCTGACGAACCTCAACAGTGGGCTCTCGACCAATTTGGTGCTGGGACTGAATTCTATTTCCGAAGTAACGGTCAACACGCTTTCCTACGAGGTAGACCAGGGACGCTACGGCGCGTCACAAGTGAACTACGTGACCAAGTCGGGGACCAACCAGTTTCATGGAAACCTCTACGAAACCTGGAACGGATCGATCCTGAACGCAGCCGACTATTTCACGAATGCGACTCCGGGAAATCACAAACCGCGATCGACGGTGAATCATTTCGGTGGAAGTCTGGGGGGGCCGATTGTGCACGACAAGCTGTTCTTGTTTTTCGACAGCGAATGGGTGCGCATCGCACTGCCCATCGTGACGGCCACGACGGTGCCGACGGAAGCCTTTCAAAATTATGTGCTGCAACAGCTTCCTTTGGGCGGGCGCGATACAGTGACCAGCGCGATCTATCCCGCGGCGCCGCAAATGGCACCCTTTTACAGGAAGATGTTTTCACTGTACGGGAGCACGGCGGGAACACCTCTGGCGGTGCTGGGCTGTCCATTGACTGCGGGCGGCAGCCAGGAGGTGGGTACTCCGCCAGATGGCGACGGCTGCGCGAACCGGCAAAGCGTGTCGCATTCAAGCGACGATCACGAGCAGGTGCAGACGGTACGAATGGATTACAACGTGGACGCGAAGGATATGGCCTGGTTCCGCTTCCAGGCGGACACCGGGGTGCAGGCGGCTTATACCGATCCGATCAATGCCCTGTTTGACTCCGTGTCGGCCCAGCCGCTTTATTCGGTCGCAGCGGGATTCACGCATATTTTTTCGTCCAACGTGGTGAACTACTTCAATCCTGGTTTTTCGTGGTACGAAAGTCTGTTCGCACCGAGCGATTTTCGGAAGGCGCTCTCCGCATTTCCAATCGTGCTGCAAGGCAGTGGCGCGAATGCGCCGTTCACGACCATTGGTGGGCTGGACAATACCTGGGTGCAAGGGCGGCGCGCATCACGAATCTTTCTCAACGACAATCTGGCATGGAGCCATGGCCCACATGAATTCAGGTTCGGAATGAATACGAGAATTTTCCGGCTGAACGATTACGATTTTGGCGAAGGTACGGTTCCGACCGTGACTTATACGGACCTGCCGCAATTCATTTACGGTGTTGCGTCCACCGCAACGCAAACGTTCCCCGAGTCGGTGAATGAACCCTTCAACTTTCTGAACCTCGATCTTTACGCGCAGGACACCTGGAAGGTGACGCCCAAGTTGACCTGGACGATCGGACTGCGCGATACGCTCAATTCGAATCCGCTGAATCCTCATGGGGAGATTGCGCGACTGCGCGGCGCATTCGATGGCGTTGCGCGCGACGTGAATCAGCCGCTGAATGCGGCGATTCAGACTAGCCTGACGCACATATTCGAAGCGACGCCAGTGACGATACTGCAGCCGCGGACGGCGCTGGCCTGGGAGTTCGCAAAAGGTTCCGTGGTACGCGCCGGCTTCGGAATGTTCAGCGACATTTTGCCGGGAAGCGTCGCGGACATCATCGGAGTGAATCCGCCGTACGTGCGCACGTTCCAGGGGGGGCTGCTGGGCACGGTAGGCGGCACGGCGATTGCACCGGGAGTGCCGAACAGCGCGGTGGACGCGACGGCGGCGGCCAATCAGGCTTTCGGGAACGGATTTGCGCAGGGATGGCTTTCGTGTGCATCAGCGGGAGCAAATCCGACGGCGTGCCTTCCGCCGGTGGCTATGGCGGCAGTTCCCACTGGCGAACTTCACGCGCCCTACTTCATGCAATGGAGCCTGGCGATCGAGCATGCGTTTGGTAGCAATAGCAGCGTGCGCGCACAGTATGTGGGAACGAGGGCGGTGGACGAGCCGTATCAAACGCAGGTGAATGGCTACCAGACGCTATGCGACGGATGCTTTGCTCCGTTCCCGTATCTTCAGCCGACGGACCCGAGATTCGGAGCGGTGACGCAGCTCTCCACCGGAGCGGGCAGCCATTACCACGGCCTGCAAGTGACAGCGCTGAGGCGCGCCGGGCATGGATTACAAGGACAGATTAATTACACATTCAGCCGTTGCATGGATGAGGTATCGAATGGCGGATTTCTACCTTTTTCCGCAGGAGGGATTTTGTCACCGCTGCCGGGAGAGCTGGCACGAAATTACGGGCCCTGCGATTACGACATCCGGCACAACCTTACCGCGCAGTATGTATATGAATTGCCGATCAAAATGCGCGGGCGTGCGGCGGCATTGGCGTTAAATGGCTGGCAAGTTTCCGGGACAGTCTTCTATCACAGCGGCATTCCGTTCTCGGTGCTGAGCACGCCCTATTCAGCGAATGGAAACGGTGTGGTGCAGGGTGGAGGCGCGCAGTTTGCAAGTGTTGTGCCGGGCGTTGCTCTCTACGAGCATAGGGCCATCGCCGGCGTGACCCAGCCGGGAACGATTCAGTGGCTCAATCCGGACGCCTTCGTTTCGACCGTGGACCCGAGTACGGGTGCCTGCAATGGAGGAGACAGCACGGCAACGTGCCAGTTCGGCAATTCGGGGCGCAATGCGTTTCGTGGGCCGAATTTTGTCTGGAGCGATTTTTATCTGACGAAATGGTTTGCCTTGAGCGAGCGGGTGAAGCTTCGCACTGAAGCGCAGTTTTTCAACTTGTTCAACCATCCCAATTTCGCACTGCCGAGCATGGTGCTTGCAGGCATTCCAGGGAAACCTCCCACCCAGACAGGATTTGGGGCGCTGACCTCTACCACTTCGCCGCCGACTGGTCTGCTGGGCGTGGGATTAGGAGGCGATAGCACGCCACGGATGATCGCCTTCCAAGCGCGATTGGAATTTTGACGGTTTACTACCAGTAAAATTCATACGGTCACAATTGCCGCGTGTACCGGCTCGATCTCAACTCCTGGTTAACGCTGCCGTTCTCGTCCATATGGAGTACTAGCCCACCACTTGTCCGATAACTCCCAGTGGGATCAACATCCCGCAATCAAAATCCTTCACGTGCCGTAGTGTAAGATAGCGGGCCGATGCCCTTAGCCGCTAGAGCTCGCCTCGGACCGTACGAAATCCTCAACGCTATCGGCGCGGGCGGGATGGGTGAGGTCTACCAGGCTTGTGACACCAGGCTCGGGCGCGATGTAGCCATAAAACTCTTGCCGCAACAATTCGCGCACGATCCCGAGAGAGTTTCCCGCTTCCAGCGCGAAGCGCAGATGCTAACTGCGCTGAACCATCCCAACATTGCAGCGATTTACGGCCTGGAAGAAAACGCCAGTTCAAGCTATCTGGTGATGGAACTCGTTCCGGGCGACACGCTGGCGGATCGAATCAAGGCAGCTGGCGCGTTTTCTACTCAGGAAACGATTGCCATCGCGAAGCAGATTGCGGAGGCGCTCGAAGCTGCGCATGAAAAGGGAATCGTTCATCGCGACCTAAAACCCGCCAACGTGAAGGTAACGCCGGAAGGAAAAGTGAAAGTGCTGGATTTCGGTTTGGCGAAGGCGTTTACCGAAGAGAGCGCCAGTCAGGATCTTGCCAACTCCCCGACGATCAGCGGCGCAGCGACGATGCAAGGAGTGATCCTGGGCACGGCGGCGTACATGTCCCCGGAGCAAGCGCGCGGCAAGCAAGTGGACAAACGCTCCGACATTTGGGCCTTCGGCGTGGTGCTCTACGAAATGCTAACGGGCCAGCGGCTTTTCGAAGGAGAGACGGTATCCGATACGCTCGCTGCGGTCTTGCGGCACGAGCCGGATTACTCACGCGTTCCGACGCGGATGCAACGGCTGCTTCGCTGGTGCCTGCACAAGGATCCGAAGAAACGGTTGCGCGATATTACCGACGGCATGGCGCTTGTGGATGAAGCGCCAGAGGAAAAAGTTTCGCAAGGCGCGGCAAAGCGAATGTCTATCTGGCCGTGGGCGATTGCGGCGGGGGCGTGCCTGGTGGCAGCAGGTCTCGCTTTCGTGCTCTTCCGCGGGAAAGCGCCCACCCCGCCGGAGACCTACCGTTTCACGATACGGCTTCCTGAGGGTGTTACGTTCAGCCCGAGCGCCGAGTTGGCGTTGTCGCCTGACGGGCGTCGCGTGGCTTTTCCGGGAATCGATCCGAATGGACGAACGTCGATCTGGGTGCAGGACATGGACGGACAGGAAGCGAAGGCCCTTCCAGGTGCGGACCCGATCATCGATTCGCCGCCCGTTTTCTGGTCCCCGGACAGCCGCTACATCGTGTTCCCGAGCGATTCGAAGATCCGTAAGGCCGATGTTGTGAATGGCACGGCTCAAGACATCTGCGATAGAACCGCGCTTCCGATCGGAGGCTCGTGGAACCGCGACGGCGTCATCATTTTGGGAAGCCTGACGAGCGGCCTATGGCGCGTGTCCGCGGAGGGGGGAACGCAAGTCCCCTTAACTGTGCTCGATTCGTCGCGGCACGAGAGTGAGCACGAATTGCCCCAGTTTCTTCCCGATGGCCGGCACTTTCTGTACTTCGTCAAATCGACCGATCCGGGAAATAGCGGCATCTATCTGGGATCCTTGGGCGATTCCCCGGAGCGCCAAAGCAAAAAGCGCCTGTTGCCGACGCAGTTCGGAGCGACCTATGTGGCCTCCGATAATTCCGGCCCTGGACATTTGATGTTTCTGCGCGACGGTGTGCTGATGGCCCAGGACTTCGATGCAGCAAAACTGGAGCTTCACGGAGAGCCTGCTGCGGTTGCCGACCGCGTAGGCTCCGCCTATGAAACGGGCCATTTTTCATCGACGCCCACGGTGCTGGTCTACAGGGAGCAGGCTCCCTTGTCCGACTTTCAACTGACCTGGTTTGACGCGCAAGGAAAGATGATCGGGAAGGTGGGAGATCCTGAGGGGATATTGACTCCGCGTCTTTCGCCCGATGGGAGCCGCGTGGCCTTCGAAAGATTTTCAACGAATCTGTTCAACAGCGACGTTTGGCTGCTGGATCTGAAACGAAACTCAAGCACGCGCTTCACATTCGGGCCCGGTGCAAGCAAATCTCCGGTGTGGTCTCCCGATGGGAGTGAGATTGTATTCTCACAGAATCGTAATGGCGCCTACAACCTGTATCGCAAGCCGGTCGATGGCAGCAGGGCGGAACAGCTTCTGCTGCGGACCAGTGACGATAAGCAGCCTTTCAGCTGGTCGCACGACGGACGCTTCCTTTTGTATAGCACCAGCCGAAACTTTGGAGCGCAACAGCTTTGGGTGCTTCCCATGCAAGGAAAGCCCGATCCCATTTCGTTCTCCCATAACGGTTTTGACGAAAGCGGCGGCGAATTTTCTCCCGACGGTCGGTGGGTCGCTTATCAGTCCAATGAAACCGGACAATATGAAATCTATGTGCGGGCATTCTCAGGTTCGGCGGACGCCGCCGAAACCGGCGGCAAGTGGATGGTTTCCAAGGATGGTGGCTTGTTCCCGAGATGGAAGTCGGACGGACGAGAACTGGCATATATCAGCCTCGATCAAACGACGGTCATGTCGGTGAGCGTTGATACGGAGCGAGCTTTCCAACCAGGGGTGCCGCGGCCGCTTGTCAAAATTCCGGCAGATCGAGGGAATTCTTTTGGGGTGGCTCCGACGCCCGATTTAAAACGTTTTCTGATGCCTGTCGCTGTGGAAGTGAAAGTTCCGCAATCCTTCACGGTTATGTTGAATTGGGCTTCGGTGCTTAACCAAAAATAGCGAACAATCAAAGTTCGCTCCAAGCCTTAGCAAGAGAGTCAACTTCCCCCAACTAGGTTACGAAAACATTGCTGACGACGGCAGACTCCTGATAAACGCGGCTGAACCGGCAGCCGCTTCTCGTCCATATACCGGCCCAGTACTCCAAATGTACGATTTGCGGAGTATCGCGGAGCCCAGGACTATCGACGCTCACATAGAATGGTTCAAATAGAGAACTCTGCCTGTGGCTTTCTCAATCTGCACGATAAGTGTGCCGCCCATCCCTGCGCCGTGAAATGTACCAAGAATCGTCCACTTCACCGTCGACTCTTGGCTTCCAGTAGACCGGCACGGCTTCTGCGTACGCGATCGCAATGGCGGTGTTCTTATCTGGGATGAAACCGTTTTGGGGAACGAACGACTTAGACGTACGAATTTGCCGCCGGACAAAAACAAATTCATCACGGTCATCCATCGTTTGTGCACCTGCGACAATCCCAAGCAACACAGCTATGATTAAAAAATAAGCGAACCTCATGCCACTCCTCTTCGTTCGAATCGCATATGCCACGCTTCGATTTCACGTGCCTATTCGGTACGCTAATCTCGCTTTATTTGACACCAGCGCGTAACGGGAGTTTCCCTTTCCGGCCAGGGCCCGATAAACGCGTCGAGTACTCCAAGTATCCGATTCACCGACGTAGTTAAGGAGAGAACACACCCGTGGCGAAATCAGGCAAGCCCGTTGGTCGAGTGTCCTCGGCAATCCCGTGACTGACAATCGACAGGTTTCTCTGAGTGAGGGCTAACGGACTGCATCCCTCGATCGAATAGTCGTCGAAGTTGTCATCTTTAAGAAAGAGGATCACGGAATCACCGTTCTGATATTGAATTTCTTGCCCGGGGAATTCAAACATCCCGAAAGCCGGGGGAAATGGGCGAGTCGACGACTTAGATGATTTCAGCACCTTTTGAAGAATTAGCGCTCTCTCATTTAGGTGGAATTCAGGTTTATAACCCCGCGCAGGGCCCTTTTTCCCAAGTTTCGCAATTACGACATGCCGGGCGTCCCGCGCCCACTGCTTGAGTAGAGTTGGGTCAGGATTTTCGCACTCGGGATTGGGTGGATCCGATAAGCGCGACCACAAGGCAACCTGGGAAAGAGCCACTGGCATGATGGCTTTTTTATCAAGACATGGCTTGCTGCGAGTCAGACACGAAAAATCTAAAGCCATGAGGCGGTGAACGTCATTCGGGTCAGCGAACGGCGTAAATAAGAACCGTACTTCGTTCTTCAGGTTTGTCGGCCATGATATTGAGTATTCCGGATGAACGTTCCAGTGCCTTCCGCGTGCCAGCATTTGGGTCCTGGCAACACTTGTCGCCTCCCCGGACACAAACTCCGTGAACGTATTGCCGTTCTCGTAGGGCCGCCAGATTTCCACTCCAAAGAAGATCGCCTCGCCCCACACTCGACCATCTAGAACGATAATGCGGGCCCCCACTCCCGCTGGCTGATAACGGAGAAAAGAAGCAACATCAAATGTTTTCTTGTGAAGAAGCAGGATTTCATTTAGCCGGGTATTGAAGGGGCGCAGCGAAATATTAAATGCGCAGCGGGACTGAGTGCATGGTCCGTCATAATTACCCCAATTTCGCCAGTGCTGAAAGATCGGCTGCACATCGGCGAAAGTTGTCTGCCGGAGATCTATCGTCTGCATATCCCGCAACAATTCTTCAGCGCGGTGGCGAAGAATATGATTCTGTACAAGCACGATGACCACGGTGATTGAAAGTAGCGAAAGAATGCCAAAGGCGGCGAAAGCAGCAATGCGGCAGATCAAACGGAACGAATGCATACCTTATTTTGACACCGGCTGAAATGGAATGTTGCGCGTGCCGATTGGGTTGTGCCGGATGGTTAAGCAGCAAAAAGCGTCAAGTGCCTGAGTAACAGGAAGGAGCGCCCTCATGAATGACGCCAAGTATATTGTGCTGGATGTTCATCAGGCAACGATCTCGGCTACGGCTCTCGATTCCGCCGGCAAGCAGCTGATGGAATCGATCCTCGAAACGAAAGCAGCAACGATCCTGCAGTTTGTTCACGCATTGCGCGGAAGCTTACAATAACCTTCGAAGAAGGCACCTGCGCGCATTGGCTGCACGATTTGCTGAAGCCGCATGTGAGCCGAGTGGTAGTGTGCGAAAACAAGGTTATTGGATGAGGGTTGGTTCCGCTAAGGGCGGGTAGCAAGATGGCGTCGCTCTGTCCACGATAAAAATTGCTAACCTGCAATGGCCTGCGAGGCTCTGATGAGAATGCGTGTCTGGCGATTGGCGCTGCCATTATTTCTTGCTCCCGCCATCTTCGCAATTCCCCCGCAACAGGGAAGAACCAATCGCGTGCCGCCGCCCTGGGCGTACGGCCTTAAAACCCCCTTGGGCTCGCCCCCGTCGGAAGAGCCAACACCCACGCCAACGGACAAGCTTGCTGTAGACGACGGTAAAGTAGTCAGTCTACCCGGCAGCCCCCTAAGCCTTACGCTGACGCAAATGCGCAACCAGGGGACGGTCGATTGGTATCCCGATGACCATCCCCCAATGCCGGAGATCGTGGCCCAAGGACGAAAACCGGATGTACAGGCCTGCACTGCCTGCCACTATACAAATGGGAAAGGAGACCCCGCGAATGCCACCATCGAGGCCCTCCCTTACGATTATTTCGTGCAGACGATAAAGGATTTCAGGGCCGGATTGAGGAAGAGCGCGGATCCCAGAAAATACAACACGCCGAATATGATTAAGTACGCCAAGGCGATGACCGACGATGAGATTGAAGCATCCGCGAAATATTATGGGGCGATTCCATTGATATCCAGGATCAAGGTGATCGAAAGCAAGACGGTTCCCAAGACGCGTCTCGTCGCCGCCGGTTTGTACTTCCGCTTGCCAGGGAATGAGACAGAGCCGCTCGGGAACCGCCTCATTGAAATGCCAGAAACTCCGGAAGCGTTCATTTATAAAAAACCACGTTCCAACGCCGTTGTGTATGTGCCGGTGGGCAGCATCAAGAAGGGTGAACGGTTGGTGATGAACGACAGCGATGGCAAGACCATTCCGTGCGTCTATTGCCACGGCGCGGACTTGCTGGGCCTCGGCCGTATTCCGGGAATCGCAGGACGCCTTCCTGGCTACATGGTGCGACAGCTTTTCGACATGCAGAATGGAGCCCGCACCGGTACGTGGGCGGAAATGATGAAACCGGTGGTAGAGAAATTGACGATCGACGACATGATCAATATGGCCGCTTACCTCTCCTCCCGTAAGATTGGTGACGCGCAGTAATCGTGGCTAGCGGACGGACATGATGCGACGCGGCGCGGCAAATTCCTGAGAAACGGGGTAATCCATATACCGGTCCAATACCGGCTGGATCGGCTCGTTTTACAGCCAAGCCCCTGTTCGCGCGAGGCAGTAACTTGAAACTCCACTATTTGGGATCGAGATAATTGCCTGGTCTATGTGCTTTCGGCCTTGGGCGTCGACTGAGCGCCTGGCGGTTCGCGAAAAGGATCCATTGGAACCGGCGCGTACTCGACATCGATGATCTCGAGATGGTCCGTCTTTGCTGGCGCGCGCACGGCCACGCGGTCGCCGGGGCTTGCCTTCATGAGCGCATTGGCAAGAGGAGAGCGCCAGCTGATGTAACCGCGGTCGAGGTCCACCTCGTCAATGCCGACGATCGAGACAACATGTTTGATGCCGGCGGCGTCCTTGTAGGTTACGGTTGCGCCGAAGAACACTCGCGTCGCGGATGATCCCGGCCGGGAAGCGGCGGGATCGACGACAACCGCCGCGTTAATGCGCTTCGTGAGAAAAAGAAGCCGCGAATCGATCTGACGCAGCCGTCGTTTGCCGTAGAGGTAGTCGGCGTTCTCGCTGCGGTCCCCGTTACTGGCAGCCCACGCGACGACCTTCACCACTGCGGGCCGCTCGCGATTCAGTAAAAACCGATGCTCGTCTTTCAGGCGCTCCAATCCAGCGGGCGTGATGTAGTTCTTGAGGCTCGGCCCCGCTTCCTCACGCACCGGTTCTCGGAGCGGCCGTTTTGTTCGCATTGGACGATCTCCCATGGCGCTCACGTTCGTCACCTCGCGCGCTCGCGATAATTGAACAGATGATTTCAGGCGAGTGCAACTGCAGAAAACACCGAGCCTCAAGTCCCGATTATTCCCGGACACATGCCCGGTTTAAGTGCCGGGTGAAATCATTTTCACATTTCGGGTAGAGAACTAGCTTTCCGGCCTAGTAAGTCCAGTACTTCCCACGTTTTTTCTGGTACCTGAATTGCCCTTAAGAAAGCCTATGCCCGAACTCATGATGGTTGAACTCAGATACCCTGGCGAGATCTCAAAGGCTACCGAACCCTCCGTCACTCCTGCTCTGCGAGTCAGAATCCAGGTGAATGTGGCGGGTCCAACGCCGCCGAAGTCAAACGACAACAAGACCGTTCCGGATGAATTTGAAATTCGGCGAAGAGAGTTTTTCGGGCTCTGATAGCATCGGTGTCAAACTCATGGCCGACGATGTGCGTCCGTTCTCCGCTCTTCCGAACCCCGTTTTTCTGATCCCCAGTTACGTGGCACCAACCTAGGCTCTCAACTCCCGGTTAACGCGTTACAGTCCATATAGCGGGCTGTTACCAATATTCAGCCTTACGCGCAGCGAGATTCGCGGTTTTTGTCATGGTGGAGACATCCGCGAGTTGCAGAACCGATGAGGAATCCGCGAGAGATTCGTGTTCGGGGTTTTGGATCGAAGGTACGGCGGAAGGAGTTTCCCGGATTGCCAGCTTGGTGTAGTTGTGCGTAAGGTAGTAGCGGCCAAAAGGCGGAAGGGAGCATCTAAATTCCCATGGCGAAATACGAGGAAAGCGCGGTTTCGCGGCTGTTTCAGTCGGCGGTGCGCATGGGATTCCGCCAAGCGTATCCGCGGGTTGAAGTGAACCCGGAGAAATATCTGGAAAATGTGCGCAACCTTTACGGTTTGCCGCTGGAAACCTGGAAGGACGCGCACCGGCTCGACGAGCGCGTGCTCGCGCCGGTTTCGGCCCGAATCATTACTTCCTCGGCCCGGATGGCCGCGCTCGAAGGCATGGGCTTTGGCGTCGGCGGACTCGCTACGGTGCTGCCGGACATGGGCGTGCTCGCGGCCATCACGCTGCGCATGCTGCAAAAGCTGAGCCTGGTTCATGGATTCGAATACTCCACGGCAGAAGAGGTAACAGCGCTGTGGCTGGCAGCGGCCAGCGCCGCGGGCATGGACCTGGCGCGCGAGTTTGTCGAAAAGCAGGCGGTGGAAAAATTAGTGCCGCGCATCATCGACGCCATGGCCGTGAAGGTAGGAGCGGAAGTCGCGGAAAAATGGGCGGCGCGCGTAGTGCCGCTGTTGAGCGCGGGCGCGGCTGCGACCCTGAATTACTACTTTGTGCGTGCCTGGGGACGCCGCGCAGAAAATCACTTCCTCGAAAAGCATCGCGCGGCGCGCAAAATCCTGACCACCGTGCCCCTGCCGGCCCTCCGTTCGGCCGCCACAGCGGGCTGAAGCGGTGCCCTGACGAAAAGCGGAAAGCAGATCCCTCGACTTCGCCATCGCGACCCGCACCGGGTCGCGAAATCGGCTCCGGGATGAAAAAGTAAAAACTGAAGAGCTGGCGGGCTGAAGCCTGCGGAAGTGACGAACCCGTTACCCACCCTATTTCCCCAGTAAACACCTCAAATTCAGCTACTTACTGACTCTCCACTCCTGCTTTCAATACCGAGCATAAGACAGGCGAAAGGTCGCCGATACGGCACCAATTCCAAAATGGAACATTGTGTTGGGGGCTGCATAGGCCGATGCTCAATCAAACGCTCACCGCCCTGCTGCGGATGCGGCTTGAGCACGTCGCTGGCGGCACTGCCGGGAAGGACGGGGCATGCAGCTATTCGATCACGTAGACACGAAGACAGTCGACAAGCGGGAGCTTCAGCTCGCCGTCTTTTCTCTTTCCATCATAGCGGTGCTGGTGGCCGGGCTGGCCGTGCTGATGTACCCCACGGTCGAAAGCCATCCGATTGTTTTCAGCGTGCGCACCCTGCGCATCTCCTTTTTCGGGTTCTGCGGACTTTCCGTGCTGCTGCTGGGGTATCTGATCGAGCGGCAGGTCACGGTGCGGAAGCTGCGGCGGGAAATCTCGCGCGCCGAACAGCGCTATCGCGACCTGCACCGGCAAGTCGGCAAGGATTTGCTCGATACGCTGGCCAAGATGAGTCATTTTCAGGACCGGCTGATCATGGAATTCCGGCGCGCGGTGAACACGCGCGACACGCTTTCGGTGATGGTGGTCCGGCTGACGCCGAATCCGAACCTGGCGAGCGGCGCGGAAACCACGGCGGCGCTGGGTGACGCTGCCAAGGCCATTCTGCGGAAGCTGCGCCGCGAGGATTCTCTCTACCATTTTGGCGAAGGCGCGTTCGGAATTATTTTGCCCGGTGTGAGCGTGCAGAACGCGCGCATGGTGGCCACCCGCATTACCGAGAGCCTGCAGGACGTATCGGGCGCAATCGACCGCTTCGCGCACGATGTGAAGATTTTTAATTATCCGCAACACGCCGCGACGGCGTCTGAACTGGAGCACGCGGTGCGGGCGCTGTTGCCGAGCGAGATGATTTCGGAGCCGTCGCTGGCGGATGCGTTTGAAGCTTCGCGCGTTACCGACGCGCGGAAGTAGCACGCGGCGAGACTGCTCGGTGAAGTCTTCTCACTTCTTTCACTGTGCCTTCGCCGGGCGCACGAAGAGAGATCCCTCGATTCGCTCCGTTCAACTGCGACCCTAACCGGGTCGCAAACTTCGCTCGCTTCGGGACGACACCGTAAAAGAAAAACCGGAGAGCCCTTCGCTCGTTCCGCTCGCTCTGGGCGCCGATCCTGATTGGGTCGGCAGCGCAAAACTTTCGCTGGCGGCGTCCCATTCCGCCGCCAATCAAGTAAACTTAGCAACCGATCCGAATGGACACGCGTGCCAAAATTCTTTCGCGCAGCGGCTTGTGCGCCGTGCTCGAAGAGCATCGCCGCGAGGGCCGAACCATCGTCCTCGCCAATGGCATTTTCGACTTGCTGCACGTCGGCCACGTGCGCTACTTGAAAGCCGCGCGCGCCGAGGGCGACATCCTTGTAGTGGGCATAAACTCGGACGCGAGCACTCGCGCGCTGAAAGGCGAAGGACGCCCCATTCTCACCGAACGCGCCCGCGCCGCGCTGGTTGCGGCTCTCGGATGTGTGGATTACGTGGTGATTTTCGACGAACTCGACGTGAATTCGCTGCTCCGCGATCTTCGCCCGACCGTTCACGCCAAGGGCACCGACTACACCGCCGAAACAGTTCCGGAGCACGAACTTTCCGCGCAGCTCGGCATTCGCGTGGCCATCGTCGGCGATCCCAAGCGCCACTCCACGCGCGACCTTCTCGCCCGTCTTCGCCAGACGGCCACGCCTGAAGATGTCAACAAATAGATGAGTGACCCGCGCTTTCTGCTCATCCGGCTCGGCTCCATGGGCGACATCATCCACGCCCTGCCCGCGGCTTCCGCTCTTCGCGATACTTTTCCGGGCGCGCGCATCGACTGGGCCGTCGAGCAAAAGTGGAAGCGACTGCTTGAGGGCAATTACGATATCAGCGAAGTCATTTCCGTCGATCGCAAAAGCGCGGGCGGCATTTTCGCCACGTTTCGAAAGCTGCGCGCGGCGCGGTATGATTGCGCTATCGACTTCCAGGCTCTCTATAAATCGGCAATTCTCGCGTACGGTTCTCGCGCGCCCAAGCGCATCGGATTTCAAAGCAGCTATGCGCGCGAGGGCATTGCGGCGAAGTTTTACACCGACCGTTTCAACCCGCGCGGGCCGCACAAGGTGGATCACAACCTCGCACTGGCGCGCCACGCCGGGGCAGGGAACTTTCCTGCACGGTTCCCGTTGGCCGTGCGCGCGGAAGATGAGCAAATTGTGTCGCGCGAATTGGCCGCTCACGATTTGCGCGAATTTTTCGTGCTGAATCCCGGCGGCGGCTGGCGGTCGAAGTGCTGGCCGACGCAGCGTTATGGCGAGCTGCATCGCAGGCTCTTGGGACAATACCGTTGCCGTGGAGTGGTCACCTATGGCCCGGGTGAGGAGAACCTCGCTAAGGAATTGATCGCCGCTGCTGGCGAAAATGCACCCGTTGCGATTCTGCTGGGCCTCGGTCCACTGATGGCGCTAATGCGACGCGCCAAGTTCGTTGTTTCGGCCGACACCGGCCCGCTGCATTTGGCGTCCGCTCTGGGCGCGCCTGTCATCGGTCTTTACGGGCCCACCGATCCGGCGCGCAACGGTCCCTTTTCCGCGGACGATGTCTCCGTGCGCAATCCGCAATTCAGCAACACGACTTATCGTCGCGGCGAACATTTTGATCCGGCGATGCTCTCGATCACCGTGGAACAGGTGCTTGAAGCGGTGGCGGAACGTTTGCGAAGGTTGGCATCCGCATCGTGACCCAGCGGCGCAATTTTTGGATGCGCTGGCGCGTTCGCGTCGGCTATCCCGTCGCGGTGATTTTCTGGCTGCTCGCCGCGCCCACGCCCGGTTCGATCCTTCTCGGCGCCATTGTGGCCGCCGTCGGTCTGTTCATCCGCGGCGCCGCTTCCGGCTATCTCCGCAAATACGAAGAGCTGTGCACCACGGGTCCTTACGCGCGCACGCGCAATCCGCTTTACTTCGGCAGCGCCATTCTGGCGGCGGGATTCGTTGTGGCGGGGCGCACCTGGTGGGGCGGGGCCATCGTGGCAATTTATTTCGCGCTCTTCTACTACGCGGTGATGCGCAACGAGGAAAGCGATCTTCGCGCGCGCTATGGCGCGGCATTCGAGGAGTATGCCGCGCGCGTCCCGCTCTTTTTCCCGCGAGTGCGAATTACCGGCGCACCGAACGCTGCGCAGGCACCGCAAAGAGTTTTCTCGGCAAGGCAATACAAGCGCAATCGCGAATACCAGGCGCTCATCGGCGCGATCGCGGGATTAGGAATTATGTGGCTGAGAATGTGGCTGCGCCGGCGCTTCGGCTACTGACACAAAATTATCTATCCGCAACCCACTTGGAATTTTGTCATCCCGAGCGGAGTGTTGTGGACGATCCGGTAAGGATCGCTCAGAGGAGCCGGGGAATCTCTCTTGAGTCGCTTAGGAAAGGTGTCTGCTGCGGAAGCAAAACGTTATTCGCCGAGGAAACCGTTACTGCAAGCCGTACACCGCATTCATCAGCCGCTGAAATTGCGGCTTGTATATCAGATCGAACGCGCGCTCTTTGCCCGGAAACATTTCGAGCGCCGCGCGACGCGTGGCCGCCACCATGCCCGCCGCTTCCTCGGGAGATAAATCTCCGTCTGCAATCGACTCGATGGTCAGCCGAACCAATATCCGCAAACGCCGGATGCGGCGGCTTTCCTCGTCGATTTGTTCCTGCGTGGGGGGAACTTCGTGGGAACTCTTTGTTTCCATAGCCCGTGGATCGTACTTCAGTTATTATGGACTGAGTTTTGGAGGCGCGCAACACCACGCAAATTGCTGTTGTCGCGTAAGTTGTGCGATCCGGAGCACTCCGTAAATTTCACTTCAGGCTAGACATGAGCCCCGAACCCAAAAAAGAGAAGCTTGTAAAAGTTTTCGAAGCGCCCACCATCACGGAGGCCACTGTGGTGCGCAGTCTGCTGCGGAGCGCCGGCATCCTCTCGCCCGATTTCGAGTCTGCCGAGCCTTTCGCTCTGCACGACCCGCCCGAAGGCTGGCACGACGCCGAAGTTTGGGTTCCCGAGTCGCAGGCCGGAGACGCTCGCAAGGTTATTGCGGACGCGCAAAAAGGTGGCGCATCCAGTTCGAGTTAACCCTTCCACTCAAGCAAATGAGCTTATCTGAACTTAGATCAACTTAGGTTAGTGCAAGGTTCAACTTTTAGTTCAGCGGTCTGTGGTCTTTTCCGCGCGCACCCATTCGCTCTGACTCAGCTCTCCCGCCGCAAAAGTTGAAACGGCGAGATTCTTGCCGTCGGTCCACACGGTTACGGTTCCGTCGCGGTCGGTCCGCAGCACGCGCACTCCGTCGTGCTCGTATCGCTCGACCACCGCTTCGGCCGGATGCCCGAACGGATTCGCTTCGCCCACCGAGATCACCGCAATGCGCGGCGACACGGCGCGTAAAAATCTCTCCGTCGAGGATGTCTTGCTGCCATGGTGCGGCACCTTTATAAAATCCGATTCGATTGCCTCGCCGTCGTTTATGATCGCCCGCTCGGCGTGCTCTTCAATGTCTCCCGTAAAGAGGAAGTGGCGGGCGCCGTCGGTAATTCGCAGCACCAGCGAATCGTCGTTCGACGGGCGCGCCGCGGCGCTGCTCTCTTTCGGCCGCAAAAAGTCGCCGTCGACGCTATCCCATGCGAAGTGGTCGCCTTCTGCTTTGTGCGCGATGCGAACGCCGCGCGCGCGGGCTTCATCCAGCAGGGTCTGAACCGCAGCGCGATTGTCGTCGCGCCCGACCCAGAGTTCGCCCACCCGAAAATTTGCGATCACGCTGCGCAGCCCATCGAGATGGTCGTGGTCCCCATGCGTCAGCGCAATCGCGTCGATTTTTTTGATCCCTTGCGACCATAGATACGGCGAAACGACATTTTCGCCGACGTCAAATCCGGAGCGATATCCGCCCACGCGCTCCGATCCAGCCAGGCCGCCGCCATCGATCAACAGCGTGCGGCCGTCGGGGAATGCGACGAAGCTTGAGTCGCCCTGCCCCACGTCGAGAATATTCACTTCCAGATGCCCGGAGGGCAGCGACGGCGCGAACGGATAGGTTGCCACCAGCACCGTGAGCGCCAGCAGCGCCGCAGCCGAACCGTACTCTGCGAGCGCGATCGGTGCCGCAAGCTGGTTCCGCTTCTTGCGTTGTGCGCGTCGCTTGCCCACCGTCGTGTGAGTTGTCGCCCGCGCCGTGGCGGCCAGCGCAAAAAGCGCGCCCGCGAACGCAATCACTAGCCAAAGCGGCGGGCCGGGAATCCGATACGACGTGTGCGGCACGCGGCTGAACCAGTCCACCGATGCAAGCAGCAAGCCCACGCCGAAGCTCACGCCCTTTGCCATCGCTAGCGCCAAACCGCTCCACACAAAACTCATCGCCAGCGCCAGGAATCCCGCTGGCACAATCAGCCCGGTTAAAATCACCGCCGGAATGTTGCTGATGGGCCCCTGCAGGCTGATCCGATGAAAATCGGTCGCGAGCAGCGGCAACATCCCCCATTGAATCACCGTCGAGAGCAGCACAGTTTCCCACAATCGTAGCCCGGTGCGAATCGGCAGGGTCACCAGCGCCGAGGTCCAAGTAGACGGCCAATTAGCTGTCCAATTAGCTGTCCAACTAGTTGTCCACCTGGACGTCCCGCGCGACATCCATGCCGGCACGCGTGTGGAAATCCAATCTATTGCGTCTCGCGTTTCGATGCGGAATTGCGTAAATTTTGGCGCGTGCGATCCGTCGCGAGTTACATCCCACAAATGTTTCAGCGCCGCGTGATATGGCCCGCTGCTTCGCGCCATCCAGGGCACCGCCAGCCCTGCGATCACTGCGGCGGCGGCGAAGGAAAGTTCGAAGCTCGAATCGACAAGTGAAGACGGCTTCCAGATCAGCAGCGCCAGCGCCGCGAGCGCCACCGTGTTCAGCAGATCGACTCGCCGGAAAAGTGGCCGGGCGAGCAAATAGAATGCCGCCATCAGCGTGGCGCGGAGAATCGGCGCGCGATCCTGCACCACGCCAACGTACGCGGCCAGCGCCAGCAGCGTCATGAAACTGGTGGCTTCCATGCGCAGCCGCAGCTTGCGGCATATCCAAAAAAGAAAGGCCGCGAGCGCGCCCACATGCAGCCCAGCCACCACCAGAATGTGGTACGCGGAGGTTTTCTGAAACGCGGTGACCGTTTCCGAGTCGACGAAGCTTTTGTCGCCGAGCAGCATGGCCCGCAGCACCGCGGCGCGCTCGGGATTTGCGCCGAACAGTGCATCGACGCGCCCGAGCAAATCGCCGCGGAGGCGCGCCAGGCGCTGCATCATGCTTGGCTTCGGCCGGTCCATCAGCCGCAGCAGTTCGCCGCTGCGCACCGAGCCGGTTAGGTCGATCTTCTGCAGCGCCATGTAGCCACGCAGATCGAACGCGCCGGGATCCAGGAAGTTGCGCGGGTGTCGCGCGTGCATCAGCGCCTCGACGCGGTCGCCTGCGCGCAATTCTGGCGGCGCAGCTCCGTTCGCAGATTCATTGCTTGGGGATTCGTTGCCGCGGCGTTCACTCGCGTAAAGATCGGCGCGCAGGCCGCCGCTCACGCGCAGCGCCGCTCCTTGCACGTCCACTTCTTCCAGATCGATTTCGTAGCGACGCCCCCAGGGCAGCGCCATGGGATCTTCGCGCAGCCGTCCGCGCCAGCGTAGCGGCTCGCTCGTATCGAGCCGGCCCGCGGCGATCAGTCGCGTTACGTGATTCGCTGGAACGCTCGCGCGTTCCAGCGCTACGGCGACTCCGCCGAGCGCGATCCATGCGGCCAGCGCGCACATCCATGCTGAAACGAGGAGGTTGCGCCAGGCCAGCAGCGCGCCAAGCAGCATCAGAGCAACGGCGATGACGATCCATGCTGCAGTGTGGGCGGCGATATGGGCGCTTCGCGGCAGCGCCGTGGCGAGCGCGATGCCCACCGCGAAAGCCACCGTGATCCACACCACCGGCAATTTCATTTGGCTTGTCTCCGGAGACGCACGACCGTCTCCATGTGGAAGGTCTGCGGGAACAGATCGAACAGCTGCACATCTGCCACTTCGTATCCGCCCTCGCGCAGCGCGGCCAGATCGCGAGCCAATGTGGGTGGCTCGCAGGAAACATAGGTGATTCGCTCCGGCCGCATCCGACTGAGGCTTCGGATAATGCCGGGCTCGCATCCCGCGCGCGGCGGATCGAGCACAACCAGCTCCGGCTTTTCCTTGCAGCGCTCCAGAAACTTTTCCACGTCGTTGGCGCGCACTTCGATAGCTCCCGCGCCGCGCACATTGCCTTCCAGGTCGCGAGCCGCCGCAGGATTCGACTCGACCGCAATCACGCGCTCGAATCGCCTGGCCAACGGCGCGGCAAAAAGCCCCACGCCGGCGAACAGATCGAGAGCCAAGCGCCCGCGCTCCGGCTCGGCAGCCTCATCCCCGCGGGTGACTTCCTGCGCCAGGTCCTCCACCAGGAAGCGGTTCACCTGGAAAAACGAAAAGTGGCCGACGCGATATTTTGTGCCGAGCGTTTCGTACTCGATGAATCCCGGGCCGAATAGCTCCATCCGCTCGCGCGTGGGATCGAAAAAGAGCAGGCTTTCGATTTGCGGAGCGATGGCCCGGAATTTCTCCACCAACTCCGCCGCGCGGGAAGGGAATCCCGAAAATGTCGCGGTGAGCAGCAGTTTTTCGTCGCTCGCGTTGACGAAGCCTTCAATTTCGCGCAACGTTTTCGGGAATTCGCCGCGTTCCGTGGCGGCGCGCAGAGCTTTCAATGTTCTTTCGAGCAGTGGCGAGAGGATCGCGCATTCTGTAACCGGACAAAGCGCCGTCGAATTCGCGCGAAAATAGCCGATGCCGAGTTGCGAGGCCTGGGCATCCGCGCTTGGACTACTCGCGGAAACGTCACCGCGAGCGGAACGCGTTTCGCGCACATCGTTTTTGGCGGAGATGAAGCTCCGCCCCCCTAAACTGCCAGAACGTTTGCCTCCATCAGGTGCGTTCGCCTCGCCGTTGCTCCCGCCTGCCGCCGGGCGTACCTTCCATTGCGCGCGGTTGCGGTAGTTCCACGGAGGCGAGGCATGAGCCTTGATCTCGCCAGTCCAGTCGATGCGTCCCAACCGGCGCAGCGTCTCTCGAAGAATTTCGATCTTGTATTCGAGCTGGCCCTCGGCGGGAATGTGCTGGTAATCGCATCCGCCGCAGACGCCGAAGTGTGGGCAAGGCGCGGGAATGCGTTCACGGGAGGGTTCGACGACGCGATCCAGTTTGGCCCGAACGAATTTCTTCTTTCGCTCGGTGGAGCTGGCGTCGACTTTTTCGCCGGGAAGGACGAACGGAACGAACACGGCGGAGCCGCTATCATGGGCCAGGCCTTCGCCGCCGTATATCAATTTCTCGATGGTGACCAACATTGGGGTTTTAGTTCTCCGGGCGCGAAAAAAGGCGCTCGAATGACAGTACTTCATTTTCCATTTAGAAAAACAGGCTTGCTTACTTAGTCGCGCGAACTTCAGTCCGCCATCTTCTGTTTCACGTTGTCAGCCGAAGCGAGCCGCGCCCGGTTAGGGCGCAGGAAAAAGTTCAGCGAGTCGAGGGATCTCTCTTCGTATGCGCGATTCGCCGTGCATGCCAATCTCTTCGGTCTTCCGTCCGCGCCATACTATAACAACAGCCACTTTGGATTCATACTCGCGCCTTATCATTTCGAAGGGACCGTGTCGAGGGATCTGCATTTGTTTTGTGGGTGTCATCCCGAAGAGAGTGGTGCGTGCGATCCGATCAGGATCGCGCAGCGAGTCGAGGGATCTCTCTTCGTGTGCCGAACTCGCCACGCCCTCACAATCGAATCGGGCGTTGAGGCACCCGGAAGAGCGGTTCCGAAGGAAGTCAGCTTTTGGCGATCGGCTTGGTCATCAAATCGACGAACAGCTTTTTGAATCGCTCCGCGTCGACCTGCTGCAAAACATTTACGAGTCCCGCCGAAGGCGGCGGACCCATGTAATATTGCCGCGGGTCCACGAACACGCGCCGGTCGGATGCGCTCACCGCGCGTTTTGCCTCGTTAGGAACTTCCTGCCAGTTCTTCGGCCAGTACATGGCATCGCCGTACCTGGGGCCCGGAGTGCAGCAAATATCGACATACATCTGCTCGGGCTTCGTGAAAATCGAGGGATCGATGATTTGCGCCGCAATCATTTCGTCCGCCATGCGAAAAAGCCGCGCGCCCGGATTCTTCCGCATCGGCTCGACCGCGTACCGGCGGAACAAATCCGCAATGGGGCTCGAGGCGCGCGCCGCGATCTCGTCCACCATTCCGCGCCCGCCCGAAAAACCGTCGCTCTCGTGAATTTCTTCCGCCAGGTCCACCGTCACCACCGTGAATTTTGGCCACGCCGCGCGCATCACTTTCCGCGCCGCCTCCGGGTCGAAGAAAATGTTGAATGTGCTGGTGAACTCGTGAAAGCCGGTGCCCATGATCACCACTTCCGGCACCAGCGGCACAATATCCGGAGCGAGCGCAATGGCCAGCGCCAGGTTCGTCAGCGGGCCGCCGGCATAAATCGTCACCGCACCGGGATTCTCCCGCACGGTCTTCACAATGAATCTGGCCGCATGTTCCTGCTGCGGCTGAATTGTCGCGAACCGGTCGTACGGAGCGGGCAGCGCTTCCACATTGTCTGGTCCGCCGTTCGCGCGATTGAACGCGCCAAGCCACGGATCGAGCCGGTGGCCGCCGAAAAGCTGCAGCCGCAACAGCCACTCTTCTTTCGTGTTCAGCATGGGAAATTCCGCGCCGGGATACACCGGCACGTCCGCACGCCCCATCATTTCCAGCAGCCGCAGCGTGTAGGCCATCTCCTGCTTCATCCACGCATCGCCGGTCACGAGCGTGATGCCCAGCAGTTCCACGTTTTCCGCCTGCAGCATCATCAGCGTGCCCAGAATGTCGGTGCCAAACGGTCCCGCTGCATCCTGGTCGTAGATCACTTTTCGCTTGCCGCCCGTTGCGGGCGGCAATGCGCCAGCCTGTGCTGCCCCTTGCGTTGCTGGCAATATTTGCGACGATGCCACCGCCGCGACACTCTTGATGAATTCCCGCCGCGTTGCAGTCATGGTTTTGCCAGTCCTGGAATCGGCTTAGTCATCAGCTCCACGAACAATTCACGGAATCTTTTCTTGTCAATGTCCTTCAGCACCTGCACGCGCCCCGCCTTCAACGAAGGCGCGTTTTGCCCTGCGCGTGCCTTGTCCGTCACCACATCCTTCCAGTTCGCGTCCCAGAACGAAGTATCGCCGTAGTGCCCATCGTTGTGCGTCACAATGTCGATATACATCTCATCGTATCCGCCGAAAATCGTTGGATCGATCACATGCGCCGCCATCATTTCATCCGGCATGCGGAACGATTGCCGCTTCGGGTTTTGCCGCTGCGGCGTCTGCTCATACAAACGGAACAGATCGGTGATCGGCTCGTGCGCCCGCGCCACGATTTCATCCACCTTGCCGTCGTCCTGCATGTGCACCTGCTCCGCAAGATCGGTTGTCACCAGCGTGAACTTCGGCCATGGCGCGCGAAACGCGATCTTGGCCGCTTCCGCGTCGAAATAAACATTCACCGAACTGGTTGAGTGATGAATCCCGCCTCCCATAAAAATTACTTCCTTGGTGATCGGTACAATGTCCGGCGCCAGCATTATCGCCAGCACCAGGTTTGTCATCGGCCCGCCGCAATACATGGTCACTTCCTGCGGGTTCGCGCGGATGGTGCGGATGATGAAATCCGCGGCCGGCTCCGGCTGCTCCTTGATTTTCGCGAATCTTCCATACGGCGGCGGCAGCGGTTCGACTACGTCGCGGCTTCCGGCGTCTTTCGCGAAGCTGCCGAGGTAGCCTTCGCTGCCGAGCGTGCGCGCGCCAAACATCTGGTAGCGCATCTGCGCTTCCGCTTTCGTATTTAGCAGAGGCTCCTGCGCGCCCATGTGCACCGGAATTTCCGTGCGCCCCATCAATTCCAGCAGACGCAGCGCGTAGGCCGTTTCCTGTTTGGCCCACATGTCGCACGTGACAGTGCAAATCCCGAGAAGGTCGATGTTGTCTGCCTGCAATAACATGAGGGTGGCCGACGTGTCGGTGGAAAGCGGGCCGCGATGATCCTGATCGTAAATCACTTTTTTCTTGCCGCTGGTTGGTGCAGAAGACGCCGCCTGCACCCGCGATGGCAATATTTCCGCCGGAACGTACATCGCGCTGTGCGCCAGCAGGCCGGAAGTCCTCAACGGGCGGTGCAAAAGTCTTCTCCTTTTTGTCGCCTGACAGGCCACATCGGTGGCTTCGGGTCAAAATGCTGCCGGGATGATACACCGCGTTTTGCCTCAAATTTTACGACAGCAAATTGCGCGTATTTGAGGCGAAAGCGCCCTCTGGATTGCCCGAAATTGACGGAAATTGCAAAAGACAGTTTCGGCGCGGTTTCAGGCGTGATCCGTGCGGTTGCCGCGCAAAATCGCGCAAAAACGTGTCGAATTGTGGCGAATGAGCTAAGCCGCGCTCAAAGTCACCGAAAGCATTTTTACCGGCGCCGAGGCGAACCCTTTTTGCAGTTCCGCGGCTGATGGAAATAGCTTTCCGTTCACGTGCCGCGCCGGAAATTTGAATGTGAGCGAGTCTTCATCGAATGGGTAGGGCTCCAAAACGAAGTGGCGCTCGCCCGCCGAGCGCACCGTGATTCGCGAATGTCCGCCATCGCGCAGCGGCAGCGGATGCAGCAGGTGCGATGGCGCGGAAAAATTCACGCAAGTGAGCAGGGAGAGATTGTCGTTCGCTTGCAGCAGCCGAAAATGATCAAAAATAACCTCTTCGCTCTTGCCATTCGTGGGGACGGTTGCATCCGCCGCGATCCTTTGAAGCAATTCTTTCTGAAACGTTTTTAGCTGCTCCAGAAATTGATCGAGCAGCGGCAACTGGTCCGGCGCGATCGTCGAGCGATCGGCATGCTCGCCGAGCAGGTTGTAGGTATGCATGGAAATCAGCAAGCCCGCATAGGCGTCTTCGGCGGCGGCCATGCGGACGGCGCGGTCGCGCACCGCGAGATAATCTTTTAAGTCGATTTCCTCGAAGGCGGAATATTTGCCGACCAGTTCTACCGAAAACGCGCTGGGCTTACCCTGGCGCGTGGTCTGCGGCACGGCGTCGCGCGCGGCCCAGCCGTCATCGTGTTGGGAAATGCCTTTGAGCACGTGCAGCCGCGGCTCGGGGCGCGCAAATTTGTCGTTGCCCCAGTGCTCGGCAAACGCGCCGGCGAGGTGCGCGTGATCGGGATGCGTGACCAACCAATAACCGGTGTCAGTTTCCTGTCGAAGCAATTTTTGCCTCCACTCTATAGCTAGCCGACGGCGAAAAACAAAAAGCAAAAACCGAAGAGAGTTCCCTCGACTCGCTGGACTTCTTTATTTTTGCGCCCTTACCGGGCGCGGCTCGCTTCGGGATGACGCCGTTAAAATAAAAAAACGGCAAAACCAAATCAAACAGCCCAGGCCTTGGTGGTGTCTCCTCTAGGCGGTTTCGGGCGCGCGCGCCGATTCGTGCCATTTATGCAGGAAATACCACTCGAAAAACATCACCAGAAAAAAGAACGCGAATCCCAGCACCGCCGAAGCGGCTACCAGTGCGAACAAATAATCCGTCTGCAATTGCGACGACGCGTACAAAATCGAGTAACCCAGGCCGCCCACACCTACACGGCTCGATCCCGCATACAGTTCGCCGGTGATAGCCCCAATCACAGCGATGCCGCTGGCAATGCGAATGCCCACGAAGAGAGACGGCACCGCGTGCGGAAGGCGCAGCTTGAAAAGCACCTGCGCGGGCGAAGCGTTGTGCATCAGGAAAAGGTGCACCAGATTTTCGTCCACGCTGATGAGCCCTTGCGTGGTGTTGGCGATGATCGGCGCGAGCGAAATGATGAAAGCGATGAATGCGACGGAAAGCGTTCCCGCGCCGACCCACATCAAAATCAGCGGCGCGACGGCCACAATGGGCACGGTTTGCAGCAACAGCGTGTAGGGATAGAGCATGCGCCGTACCCAGCGGAATTGTGCGAACAGCAGAGCGATCAGCACGCCGACCACAATGCTTGCGGCCAACCCGCCGGCGGATTCTTCCGCGGTAATGGCCGAGGAGGCCAGCAGGGAAGAGAAGCGCGAAACCGAGGCGCGCGCCACGGCCCACGGGGACGGAAGCATGTAAACAGGCACGCGGAAAATCCAAATCACTAATTGCCACAACAGCAGCAGCGCGCCAAACACTGCCAGCGCGTTACCGATGGTGATCAGGCGCTGTTTCATTGCGCGGCCATCGCACCTCGCAAACTGTGCGACACCTGCGCCACCAGAGCGCCGAATTGCGGCCTTTCACGCAGGTCCGCCGTGCGCGGGTAAGGAAAGTCGATGTCGAAAATTGCATGCAGGCGACCCGGGTTCGGCGCCAGCACGATAATCTGCGAGGAAAGAAAAACGGCTTCCTCCACGGAATGAGTGACGAACACGCCGGTCCACTTCTGTTCGGAGCGCAGGCGCAGCAGTTCTTCGTTCAGGCGGTCGCGCGACATTTCATCGAGAGCCGCGAACGGCTCGTCCATCAGGAGAAGCTTGGGATTGGTTGCCAACGCGCGCGCGATGGAGACGCGCATTTTCATGCCTCCGGAAAGCTCGCGCGGATAGACGCGCGCCACGTTCTCAAGCTTCACTAGTTTTAGGAGTTCCGCAGTTTTTTCCTGGCGGTGCTCCTTGGTGACGCCTTCCAGTTCCAGACCCAGGCCTACGTTTTGATCCACAGGCCGCCAGGGTAGCAGCGTAGCGTCCTGAAAAATGTAGGAGACGGTTTCGCGCGCGTCCTTCGGCGTCATGCCGTCGATCCGAATGGCGCCTTGCGTCGGCGAGGTGAGTCCGGAGATTAATTTCAGCACGGTGGATTTGCCGCAGCCGGAAGGCCCGATGAGGGTGACGAATTCGCCCTTGGGAATTTTCAGGTCGAGCGCCTGCAAGACCATGCCCGTATTCGCGTAGCGCTTGCTGACGTTGGAGAATTCGATCTGCGCGACATGGTTCATTCCGCCGCCTCATTGGCCGGCAGGTACAACGCGCTGGGATGCTTGTTGTCGTGAAAGACGAACTGTGTGGAGCGTTTCCAATCCCAGGAAGTGGCGCGGGCGGAAGGTGTGTCGCTTCCGGGGTTGCGGTCGAACAAGGGAAACGCACTACTGGCAATTTCCAGGCGGACGCGATCGCCCGCGGCGAAGCTGCACGAGGTGGGTTCAAGATCGAATTCCCAGAAATGAATCTTGTCCGCGACATAGCCCGACTCGGCGAAAAGCCAACTCGACCGGGCGATGCCGATGCAGATGAACTCCGCGGCTCCGTTGGGTTTCACGCGGGCGAGCTTTGCGGTGAAATCGGTATGCGCGGCGGATGTGGAGCAATAGAGCGCCACACGCGGCGTGCCGAACACGCGAAGCTTCTCTTCGAGGGGTTCGCTCGAGTAGACCAAAACGTTGTTGCCCAGTTCAAGCGCGGACTGATCGAATTGCCCAGCGGCGGCGGTGGGACCACCTGGGGCCAGCACCGGAACTTCGGGATCATACACGAAGACGTCGTGGGGCTCTTCCAAGCGAGGCGGCGATGTTTCGAGCGATCCGTTTCCCTTGCGCGAATTCGCTTTGCCGTCGCTATGCAGATACATGGCGTATTTCGCGCGCGCCGGCCAGACATGGGTTTTGCGCCAGACATTATCGCCCAGCACGAAGTGCCGAATTTTAGGCTCGCTCGCGAACTCGCCGGAATCCTTCAGCCAATGATTGAACCAGCGCAGCAGAATGGTGTCGGTATCGAGCAGCGCCTGCGGCCCGAAGTCGGCGGCGCCGATTTTGTCGCCCCAGGGAATGTGCAGCCAAGGCCCGGCAATCAGAAATTGATTTTCCTTGGCGTGGTCGCTTGCGGCGCGGGCGGTGAGCGCGAGAAAGCCGCCGATGCTGCCGCGCAAAAACATGTCGTACCAGCCGGACACGTGCAGGGCCGGAACGTTGATGTGCTGAATGGTCTGGCTGGCGTCGAGCGCAATCCAGTATTCACCTGTTTGTGTATGTTCAAACCAATCGCGCACATAGGACGGGACGTATCCGCCATGAATGGCCGGATGCGCGCCGAACGGAAGCACGCCGGTTTGTGTAGAGAGATTTGCCCAGGCTCGTTCCAGGTTGTCGCTGGCGTCGGCTAGGTCCAGGCGGCGCGTGTCCTCCTTCAGCATCTGCAGGCCCCAGCTCAGGGTTCCGGCAAAACGGAGCGCGCCGTGAAAATAAAACCAGCCGTGATAGAGATCGTAGGCCGTCATTCCCGGGGCAATACAAGTGAGTCCTTCGGGCTGTTCGGCGGCGGCCAGCAGTTGCGTCAGGCCCTGGTAGGAAAATCCGTACATGCCGACGCGGCCGTTCGATTCCGAACGGGTGCGCAGCCATTCGATGGTTTCTTTTCCGTCGCGGCCCTCGTGGCGGAAAGGATAGAAGTAGCCTTCGGAATCGCCGCGCCCGCGCACATCTTGAATCACCACGTTGTAGCCGTGGCGAGCGAACCAGACCGGATGCGCGTAGACCACGGTTGATGCGATGTCGCGGCCGTAGGGCTGGCGCATCAATATGGTTGGGTTCGGTCCGGCTTTTTGCGGGAAATAATGATCAGAAACCAGCTCGACTCCGTCGGACATGCGGCAGCGCACGCCGCGCTCCAAGCGGACACCATTGCCGCAATCGACCAGGCTCGGCGCGCTCATTTTTTCGCTGTGGCGGAATTCTCTGAGGCGGTGAAATGGGCAGAAGACGGATCGAAGCGAAACATCGCTTCGAGCGCAGCGGCCAGATGCGCAGCCGCATCGGCAATCCAGCGCGCGCCATTTTCCGCAGTCGCCGGGCGTGGATCGCCCAGCACGCCGCTCGAGGCAATATCCCGCGTGAGCCAAGAAAAAACGGCGGGAGCGTTCTCGGGCCGCAGCAACTCGGGTTTGTTCACGTCCGCAATATAGTTGACGGTGTAAGCGTTGCGGTTGACCAGTTCGGGCGCGCCGGCCAGAAGAAAGGCCGTTTCCACTTCGCCCGCGTGAAATCCGTAGGTGCGCTCCTGTTTGCTGAGTCCTTCAAAGGAGGTACCGCCCGATCCATGCAGCGCAAAGGTGCGCAGGCCGAACTCGGCGCGAAGGTCGCGCGCCATCACGTCGATGAGCGAAGTGTTTCCGCCGTGCGTGTTGTAGAGGACCAGCTTTTTGAATCCGGCCGCGGCAATGCTGGCGCCGACATCGTGCAGCACGGCCATGAACGTGGAGGCGCTTACAGACAGGGTGCCGGGAAAACCGATGTGCTCGTTGCTCTTGCCGTAACACACCGGCGGCAGCGCGTAGACCGGCATATCTTTGGGCAATTTTTCAAGTGCGTGGCCCAGCAGAAGATTATTGATCAGCGTGTCGGTCGCCAGCGGCAGATGCGGACCGTGCTGCTCGATGGCTGCTGTCGGCAACACCAGCAGCGTGGATTCGCGCGGCAGCGCGTCCACTTGCTTCCAGTTGAGAAACGCAAAATTTCGAGAATCTGGAATCCAAGTTTTCACGTTTTCGCTCCAGCCGCGGCAGCTTCCGGGTGAAAGGTAGCCATTTTACCCGGATTCAGCAAACCCTTGGGGTCGTAGCGCTGCTTGGCCAGGAGCTGGATGTTGTCGGGGCGATAGCGTCCGCCGCCTTCTACATTGTTCACGTGAGGATTGGCCACGAACACGCCGATTTCGTGGCAGAAGTCGATCATTTCGTTCAGGCGCGGCTCGCTGACGAAGTAAACCACCGGAATCGAGCCGGGAATAACCCGCCCTGCCACATTTTTCATGAATTCGATGTGGAAAAGAATTTCGTTGCCGAAATGTTCCTTGAGCAGCCGGAATTGCTCACGCACTTTGTCGGGATCAAAACCGCATTGCAGGTAGGTGTAAGTGTCGTCGGCCTTCATGGCCCACAGCGTGGTGTGATTCCAGGTGTAATCGGAAAGAAGCGGACGCGCGCGCAAACCGGTATAGGCGCCGGAATAAGTGACTTCGCCGCCGGCTTGCTGCGCGGCTTTTTCCAGATCACCGAGTTGCTGCGAAGCGATCATGAAGAAGATTACCGATTTGTTTTCGCGGGTGTATTCCTTTACGGGCGTGAAGAAGGAGGGGATGGGCCACTCGAAGGTAGTGACCAGGCGCTTGGTCCAGTTGGGATCCGTGGCGATTTGCTCGCTGAAGTCGAAAGCGGCATCGAACGTGTCGAAGGCCACCACGCACTGCGACCACTCCACCGCTGGCGCGAGCGCTAGCCAGATGCGTGTGATGACGCCATTGGTGCCCCAGGCGTGCAGAATTTCATGCACCGCGGGACCTTCATGAAAAACGAGGCGCGGCTCAGGCTCCATAGTGACTACTTCCAGCGCGCGAACTGTTTCGAAGTCGCGTAAGTTGCCGTTGTGCACCGAGCCGATTCCGCCCGAACCGCCGCCAAGAAATCCGCCCAGCGATGCTTTTACAATCGTGGAGGGATAGCAGCGCAGCTCCCAGCCGCGCTTGCGCGCTTCGTTTTCAAGCACGCCGAGCCGCACGCCCGGCTCGCACACGGCAATTCCATCCGGCTGGATGGTTTCGATGTCGTCCATGCGCATCAGGTCCAACACGATGCCGCCATGCAAAGGAACGGCTTGGCCGTAATTTCCGGTACCGGCGCCGCGCACGGTGACGGGAATATCCTTGTGATAGCAGTAGCGCAGCACATTTTGGATTTCTTCGGCATTGTTAGGTTGCACGACCACTTCGGCCACTTTACCGTCGAGCGCTTTTCGCAGAACGGGCGAGTACCAGTAAAAATCCTTGGAGAGCTGCTCGACCACCATGGGCTGGGTGATAACGCGGGAATCGTCTCCCAGAATGGATGCGAGGGTGGCGATATGTTCAGGGATCAACATAAAACTGCCTCGATGTAAGCGTCGCGAAAATCCGTCGCTGAAAACCTTTCAACGCTTCCTTTTCTTGAGCATCGACCAGGTCTTGAACGCCTTCTGCATGGTTGGATGCGTAAAGAGCGTGATGCAAAGCTCGCGCATCACAGGGCCGTCCACGATGCAATGCATGTCGGCGCGGCGCGCTACTTCTTTCGCGTCGATGTGAATCTGCGGAACCCAGCGGTTGGCGTCGGCGATGGTTGCGCCGTAGACCACGCGGTCGAGACCGGCCCACATGGCGTTGGCCATGCACATGGCGCAGGGCTCGCAGGTGGAATACATGGTGTAGCCGGAAAGGTTTGGCTTCTTTAATTTTTTGCAGGCCAGGCGCACCGTGCGCGTTTCGCCATGCGAACTGGGATCGTTATCCTTGCGCGTGGCGTTTACGGCGCGCATCAGGCGTTCGCCGGTTTTGGTGTTGACGATCAGCGCGCCGAAGGGGACGGGATTAGGCGTTTTCAGTGTTTTCGCGGTGAACTCGTAGATCTCCCGCATGCGCGCTTCGTCAATTTTGCTCACACTTATAGATTCAGCAGGCATGGTCGCCATGCGGCTTACGCTAGCACAAGTACGCGAGGCCTAAACCCTCGGAAAAACTGATGCAAGCTATCGCGGAAGCTTTTGATTTGAGGGCGTTCGGGCGTGCTAGGCTAGCGGCACATGCGGAGACAAAGGATACCTCGTTTCGCTACATCCAAGACCATGGCCCAGTGCGCGATGGGCGCGCTGCTGCTGGCCGTGGCGAGCATGGGTGTGGCGGGATGCGGCCGGGCACAGCACGCTTCAGCGGATTCCGGCCCAGCGCTGACGAAAGTGGTTCTGCAGGCGGATTGGTATCCACAGCCGGAACACGGCGGTTTCTTCACGGCCATCGCCAAGGGTTATTACAAGGATGAGGGGCTCGATGTCACTATCGTTCCTCTCGGTCCTTATCTCAGTGTGGAAAAGCAGCTCGCTGCGGGCGCCGCGCAATTCGGCATGGGGTCGTCGGATAAGACACTGGAGGGGATCGGAGACGGCGAGCCGATCATCGCCGTGGCTGCCACTATGCAGAACGACCCGCAAGGGGTCATGGTGCGCAAGGATTCAAATATTCATTCCTTCGCGGACCTGAATGGCCACACCGTAGCCATCAAGACCGGCTCCACTTGGTGGGAATATATTTCGCGGCAGTATCACCTGGATGAAGTGCACGAAGTGCCGGCCATGATGAACGTGGCCAATTTCGTGGCCGATCCCAATTACGTGCAGCAGGCTTTCGCGACTTCCGAGCCGTATTTTGCGAACAAAGCCGGAGTCGCGACGCGCGTGTTGCTTACGAAAGATGCAGGGTACGATCCGTATCGCGTGATGTTGACCACGCGATCGTTTCTGGAACAGCATCCCGATGTAGTCGGCAAATTCGTGCGCGCTTCGGTGCGTGGATGGCGCGAATATCTGATCGATCCGGCGCCGGCGCACGCCATGATCGCGAAGCTGAATCCGGCGCTCACGCCCGACTGGATGGAATTCACCTGGAAAGCGCTGCGCGACGGCCACTTTGTCGCGGGCGACGCGCCGAATGGCGCGGATCTGGGACAATTCGATCCGAAACGCTGGCGGGAGATGTACGCGAAATTGGTTGACCTGAAAGTGATCGAGAAGCCGTTCGATCCGAATACCGCCTACACTTTGCAGTTCATTCCTAAGCCTAACTCCGCTCCCTGACTCGGGCTGTCTGGTTGCAGTGATTCTGACGAAGAAACCTTTCCTGCTTCGCCGCAGCCTCGGCGCCTACGATGCGGCGCGGTCGCATCACCCGTGCCTCGCGAAGGAGACACGGGTGGACCGCGAAGGACCTTCGCGCGTTACCATGCGGGTTTCTGGTCGGGCACAGCCACTCTCGTTGACCAAGTATCTTCAAGATCCTGAACTGCACTGCCCTTCGAATGCGGTTCAGCTAAAGTAGGCTACGGCAGGGAGTGGCGAATATCTCGCGTCGCTGAGGAGCGGCCGAGAGTCAGAAGCCAAGTCAATTGACACAGTCACTTGTGGTGAGGCTGGACGATCGGAAGATGGAGCCGAGGCCCGGACTTGAACCGGGGACCTGCCGATTACGAATCGGCTGCTCTACCAACTGAGCTACCTCGGCATGAATCGAACGGTACAGCTTTGGTTGAGCTTCTGAATTCTACCATGAGGCAGGAACTCGCCAAGTGCGCTCCGCGTCCCTTGCGTCGAAAAATACGCGGCAGAATTCCAACGCCATTCCAGCCACATCCGGCGCCATTCAATAAATGGATGCCCCGCGCAAAATGGTGCGCCGAGCCTTCGCCTTCGCCGCTTGCGCTCGCCTCTGTTTCTGTCCTACCGTGTTTATTCTTCCAAAAGAATTCATCTCATCGCCACACGGAAGGAACCGCCGATGGCCCAACTCAGCTTGACCTTTGCCTGCGGCCGCTACGACCGCACCGAGCCGCTGCGCACAGGCGACGTAAAAGTCGAGGGCATCGACCTGAATTTCATCCCCATCGACGAGCCACGCATCATTTTTGATCGCCTGGCCCGCGGCGAGTTCGACCTCTCCGAATTGTCCGCCTCCGAATTCATCAGCATGACCGGCCGCGGCAATTGCCCCTTTGTCGCTCTTCCCGTGTTTCCGTCGCGCGTCTTTCGCCATGGATTCATATTCGTCAACAAGCGCGCGGGCATTCGCTCGCCGAAAGATCTCGAAGGCAAGCGTGTTGGCGTGCCGCTCTACACCCAAACTGCAGCTATCTGGATTCGTGGTCTCCTTGCCCACGAGTATGCGGTGAACCTGGAAAAAATCCGCTGGGTGCAGGGAGCCGTCGAGAAAGCCGGCAGCCACGGCGAGCCGAAGGTGCCGCCGCTGCTCAAACCCGTGCAGATCGAGGTGAACGAAAGCGGGGATTCGCTCGGCGAACTGCTCTCGAAAGGTGAAATCGACGCGCTGCTTGGCTCTCGCCGTCCCGAAACTTTAGGCCGCCATCCCGATGTGGCCAGGCTCTTTCCGGATTATCGTCAACTCGAGCGCGAGTTCTACCAGCGCACCAGGATTTTCCCCATCATGCATCTCGCCGCTATCCGGCGCGAAGCGTATGAAAAGAATCCGTGGATTGCCGATAGCCTCTATCGCGCCTTTGTCGACGCAAAAAATTTCGCGCTGGCGCGCATGCGCTTTTCCGGTTCGCAAAGTTATATGTTGCCCTGGCAATTTGCGGATGTGGATGAACTCGACGAGATTTTCGGTGGAAATCCCTGGCCCTATGGCGTGGACGCGAATCGCCCGACGCTGGAAGCTCTCGTCCAATATATGGTCGAGCAGAATTTCATCGCTGAGCCGATCTCTGTGGACATGCTATTTGCGCCGGTCCCCGACGGCAGCTAGCGCGCAAACGGATACATCAGCCAGGCAATCGCCAGCGCCGTGCCGATAAAAAGCACAAACGACCACGCTGCGTACTTCAGGCGCCCTTTCGGCGTTTGCTGTGACAAACATCCCAGCGCCACTGAAACGAACAGCGCGAACGCCACCATTCCGGCGAAATGGCTCAGATGCAGGCCGCCGCTCGACATCTAGCAGATTCTTCCTTCGCGGCCCGTGCGAAAAGCCATCAGTTTCTCCGCCCCAGCGAAATGCCGCACACATCCAGCACCGCTAGCAAATTCACCAGCCCTGCTGCCGCCACAAAGCGCGTGCCGTAATCTCCTGCCGCGCGCGAAACGTCCGGGCCCGTTTTTTCGATCAGGTGCGCGATCACGAAAAAGAAGCCCGAACACACATCGGCCAGAAAGCCGAGCGTCCCGAATGGATCGTCCGAATGCGGCGGAAATACTTGCCCGCGCGCGTAAAAACCCGTCAGCGCCAGTCCCGCCACCGCGCAGAAAACCAGCAGCCCGCGTCCCCAGCGGCCCAGAAGCACGTGTCCCAGTCCAGGTACCAGCCATGCGGTCACGGCAATAAACGGCGCGAAGAAATGCCGTTTGTTAAGTGCCGCCGATGCGGCTGGCTGCTCTGATAAATGCGTCTCGGGAGTTTGCGTGTCGTTCACGAATCGATCAAGCGAGTAGCGGCAAAATTTCTTCCTGGATGGCCCCGGTCACGCGCGCTTCGCGTTCCCCTACATAAACGTTCAGTTCGCTGCGAACTCCGAACTCTGGCAGATAAATTCCCGGCTCGATCGAAAAGCAGGTGCGCGGCACAATTTTCCGGTCGTCGTGCGTTTCCAGCCCATCCATGTTCGCCCCGTTCCCGTGCACTTCCTGCCCGATGCTGTGCCCGGTGCGATGTACGAAATATTTTGCGTAGCCCGCCTTGCGAATCGTTTCGCGCGCGATGCGGTCGACTTCCCAGCCATGAATGCCGCGTCCTTTCGCCACCGATGTCTTCACGAAATCCACCGCGCGGTCGCGCGCCTCGCGCACAATGTCAAAAATCTTCGCGTACGATCCCGGCACGCGCTGCCCCAGGTAACCCACCCAAGTGATGTCGTAGTAGACGCTGTTTGGCTGCGTCAATTTGCCCCACATATCCAGCAACAGCAAATCGCCTGCGCGAATCGGGCGCGATCCCTGCGCCTGCGGTTCGTAATGCGGATTCCCGTTGTTCGGTTGCACCGCCGCAATCGGCGGCTCCGCAGTAATCAGCCCGTTCGCGCGGAAGCGGTCCAGCATCCATTGCTGCAGTTCATATTCGCTGATCGGCTTGCCGTCCGCCACGCTGATCGCTGCCTGTTCGAATGCGCCCTGGCGAATGCGGTCTACGATTCGCCCGGCCGCCAGATGCGATTCGAGCTGTTCCGGCGACCAGCTTGCTTCGAATTTCTGTACCAGGTCGGCCGAGCTCACCACTTTTTTCTTCATCTTGCGAATCAGTTCGATCGTTCCGGCGTCCACCAGCCCGATGTAAGGGATATTGTTCTCCGGCGAATACTGCATGGCGATGCGCTTGCTCCCCGCCAAAACCTTCGGAAGCAGCTTGTGCAGTTCTTCCCAGCCCGCGTATTCGAACTTCTTGCCTTCGAGCGAATCGAGCATTCCGGCTTCAATGCGGTGCACGAGTTTGCGCGGTTCGCCGCGCGAAGGAATGAAGTAGAACCAGCGCCGCGTGGCCATGCCGTTTTCGCACAGTCCCAGCACGCGGCTGGCGATGGGATCGCGCCGGTGATGGTCGAAAAACAGCCATCCATCGATCTTGCTGGCTTTCAACTCGGCTTGAATAGCGCGAATGTCGGGCATTCCCGGGATTTCCGTCTGCCTCGATTAACTCTTGGCGTGTGCGGGAGCTGGCGCAATCAGCGCGGTAACCTGCGCGGATGTTACCCCCGCGACCGTTACTCGCTTGCTGCGATTTTTCTCTCCGGCCACGATTCTAACAGCGGATACCGGCACGTTCAAACGCGCCGCCAGCAGCCGGCACAGCGCCGCATTCGCCTTGTCATCGACGGGCGGAGCCGTCAGCCGCACCTTCAGCGCTCCGTTGTACTCGCCTTCGATTGCGTCGCGGCTCGCTCGCGGCGCTACGCGCACCGCGAACGTCACCCCTCCCTCGCTCTCCCGCATCTCCACCGCCATCACCCCGCTGAATTTGAATTGTCATCCCGAGCGACGCCAGTTTTGCGACCGTGGCGGTCGCATTGGCGAAGTCGAGGGATCTGCATCTGCCTTTCATTCATCGCCGCCAGCGACAATCTCCTCATGCAGACTTTCTGGCGTAATTCCCTCAATCAATTTCTCGATGCGGTATTCTTTGCGGTCAACGGGCTCAATGACAATTGCACCGCTTTGTTCCCGCACGTTCACTGGCTCATCGACGCGTAGCTTTGCTGATCTCAGCACTGATGCCGGGATCCGTATATAAAAGCCGTCGCCGCGTCGCTCTAGGATCGCTCTCATAAGCTTCCTTTCTCTCGCCGTCAATTATCTGCCTGCAGCGATTTGCGTGGGAAAAAATCCGCGCACAAATCCGCTTCTTCTTCTACAATCTTTCCCTTTGCCGCCCACAAACAAAGTTCGACTCACAAAGAATCAGATCAGGGGCTTCTGGGCCTCGTGGGGAGGTTGGACCCTCGATGGCATGGACTCCTTCATCTATTCGCTGGTGCTGGTCCCGGCGCTTCGCGAACTCCTGCCGCGGTCCGGAATCCCCGCTACCACCGGCAACGTGGGCTATTACGGCGGGCTGCTCTTCGCTCTTTTCCTGGTTGGCTGGGGCTGCGCCATCCTTTGGGGGCCGGTCGCCGATAAGTTCGGACGCGTGCGCACCCTCGTGCTCACCATTCTCTGCTTTTCGATTTTTACTTTTCTCGCCGCCGTTTCCACGAACGTTTGGCAGCTCGCTATCTACCGGTTTCTGGCCGGCGTGGGCATCGGCGGCGAATGGGCCATGGGCGGCACGCTCGTTGCGGAAGCGTGGCCCGAAGAGCGCCGCAAAATGGGCGCCGGCCTGATGCACACGGGCTACTACTTCGGATTTTTCCTGGCGGGAATTTTCAATCACTACATCGGCGCAAAATACGGTTGGCGCGCCATGTTTGCTGTCGGCGGCACGCCCGCGATTCTTGTCGGTTTGATTCTCTACGGCGTCCGCGAGCCAGAGCGCTGGAAATCGCATGTCCCTGAAGTGCGCAAGTGGTCGCTCCTGCAGCCGCTCGAGGCTATCTTCGCTCCGGAGTTTCGCCGCCGCACCATTATGAATTCCATCTTCGTGCTCGTGTCGATCATCGGACTGTGGGCCGGTTCGGTGTACATTCCCGCGGGCGTGATGGAAATCGCCGCGCGCGAAAAGCTTTCCACGGCCATGGCCACGCAGTATGCCTCCTACGCGACCATGCTGCTCGGGATCGGCACCATCATCGGCTGCCTGTTTCTGCCGCCGCTCGCTGAACGCATCGGCCGCCTCAAATGCATGGCCGTCTTTTTCCTGATCATGCTGCTTGGCATTGCGCTCGGATTTGGCCCGGGCTTCTATCTGAAGCAGCATGCGCTTGAATGGTTCTTCGTCACCGTGTTTGCGCTGGGCATCGGCGGCGCCAATTTCGCCATGTACACGCTCTGGATTCCGGAGCAATATCCCACCGAAATTCGCGGCAGCGCCTTCGCCTTCAATACCTCCGCCGGGCGCTTCATCGGCGCGGGATTTACGTTTCTTGTCGGCGCGGGCGTGGCGCACTTCAAAACCATCGGCATTCCCGTTTCGCTCACCTCCATCGCTTTTGTCGTCGGCCTGCTCCTGTTGCCTCTCGGCATGGAGACCAAAGGCAAGCCCCTGCCGAATTGAATCGCGATCAGCGTGGTTGCGAAATCAGGATTGCTACAAAATCGGTTCCGGCTCACAGCCGGGCGTGGAGAATTGAGTAAGTCTCGAACCCCGGCCGCTTGGGGTGGTAATGGTGTGTGGCAGCCGGGGCCCGACCAGTCTATACCAATAAAATACGTTACCCAGATGAAGATCACCTGAAAAGAACGCAAATTATTTAGATCGGCCGTACTAGGCGGAGTGCGGGGCTAAAGGGCGTGATGGAGCCGCAAATGGCTGCTGTTTGAGGGGCGAATCGATTCACCGTTCTCCAAAAATATCGGTGCCCACGCGAATCTCCGTCGCGCCTTCCTCGATAGCCACTTCAAAGTCGTGGCTCATACCCATCGAGAGCGTCGGCAACGTAACGCGAAGTTGCGAAGCCAGTTCGTCGCGCAGCCCGCGCAATTTGCGGAAAAACGGACGAGTTTCCTCGGGATTGTCGCTATAGGGAGGAACCGTCATCAGCCCGCGCAGTTCGAGTTGAGGTTGCTGCAGGATGTTTTCTGCGAGCGCCGAAAAATTACTTTCAGCCACGCCGGATTTGCTAGCTTCATTGCCGACATGCACTTCGATCAATACTGGCAAGCGTTTTGTCGTTTCGGCCGCCGCGGCATCGAGTCTCTGCGCGAGCGGAATGCTGTCGACCGAATCGATGCGATGAAACAACTGCACCGCGCGGCGGGCTTTATTGCTCTGCAGGTGGCCGATGAAGTGCCAGGTCGCGGCGAGGTGCGCCAGTCGCGGCTTTTTGGCTTCCCACTCTTGAATCCGGTTCTCGCCAAAATGGCGCAGCCCTGCTTCGAATGCCGCTTTGATCAACTCCACCGGAAAAGTTTTCGACACCGCGACAACGGTGATTTCATCTGCGTTGCGCCTGCATCGCGCTGCCGCTTGGGCAACGCGCTCGCACACGCGTTTTACGTTTTCTGCGATGAATTGATCGTGGGCCGCCACCAGCGCGATTCTAGCATGTCGAAAATTGCCATTGTTTGACTATGAACGGGCTTGAAAGTTTCCGCTCAATTTCATGCAAATATCGACTGCCTGAGGCGTCGTTTCACTCAAATTAGCGGCACATTTGCGCAACAAAATCCGGCGCTAACTCTTCTTCGACACCTCTTTGTAGATCACTTCGGTCAACGTCGCCTGCGCGGGTGTGCCGTTGGCATTCGGCGGCGCGGGCGCGGTGGACTCGCCGAACGACATCTTGATCTCGTCGAGCGACTTGCCCTGCGCGACCATGGCCTTGATCTTGTCGTACTTGCCCTGGATCAGATCGAGCTTCTTCTGCACATCCGCCTTGGTCATCATGTCGCCGTGGCCAGTGAGATACGTATCGGCATCAAGCTTCAGCATGCCTTTGGCGTTTTCGATCCAGCCCGCCGCGGAGCCGTTCTTTTCCATGTGAATGCCGGTGTCGGGACGGTTGGTCACCAGCAAATCGCCACCGAACACCACCTTGTCCTCGGGCAAATACACGATCGTGTCGCCGCTGGTGTGGCCGGGCGCCCAGTGATAGAGCTGGATCTTCACACCGTCGATATTGAGCTTGTCGGTCTTATCGTAGGTCTTGGTAGGCAGGCGGTCCTGCGGCGCGGGATTGCGGCTGCTGGCGGACGCTTCCATTTCTTTCTTGCAATTCTCCTGCGCGATGATGGTCAAGCCCGCGGGCAGCGCGGCCAGCCCGTTCACGTGGTCGCCGTCGCTGTGGGTGATGATCACCGTGTTGATCATTTTCGGCGTGATCTTGGCCACTTCGGCAAGAACTTCCTTCTCGGAATCCGGAGTGGTTTTCGTGTCGACGAGAATCACGCCGTCCTTGCCGATGATGATTCCATCGTTCGAACCCGCGCCGCCGCGCGCCCAATAGAGATTATCCTTGATCTTGGTCACGGTCAGCGGTTGCGGCGCCTGCTGCGCCTGCGCCACGGAAGCCGCAAGGCCGCTAAAGATAAGGGCCAATGCCAACGCGAACGGCAACTTTCTCAAAGCCCCGAGCCCTTCGATTTGTTTCATTATTTTTCCCTCCCGCTTTCTATGAATGCCGCGCCTAAGTCCCTGTAAAGATAACCACAGAGAGAATAGAACGGGCAAGCGCGATGCTCCTGGCAGGCTTGTACACCACCGGCGTGAACTGCGCAAGCTTCGCTGTCTAAAATTCTCATCGTGGCGCTGCGCGTGTTAAGCAGCGACAACTGGCGAGTGGCGGGTGGCGAGTGGCGAAGCGGCAGTCCCCAGGACGGTAGTCAGAACCGACAAAAGGCCCGCATGTCGCATGCCCATACCATGCGGCATCGCCGCGGCTACGTGAAGGCCGTTCTGGAAGAAGCCAACGAGCCTCGCGTCCTGCTGATTGCGCTCCGTCATGTCGCGCACGCGCGCTGAATCGCCAAAGTCGCCAAAGCTGCCGGCGCCGAGTGAGAGAGTTTTTATCGAGTGCTCTCCGCCGGCGGCTCCGCGGCTCTCTACTTTGTACGCTCTTGCCAAGGCCGTCGGCCTGAAACTCATCCTCGATGCGGCGCGACCAACTGAGGCGAAAGAGAAAGTGAAAACTCGCGGGAAGGGCACCGCGAGCGGTGCGGCGCGGCGCACCGGGATTGAACAAACTTCTCACCGTCGAATGGGAGCGCGGGGCCGTTCGCGTGGGCGAGCACTTGGGTTTGGGGGTGGGAGGCATGGGATTTTGGTGTTGGCGGAGGGCGTTTTTGAGTGTCGAGTAAGGTGTGTCGACTCTTATTGTTTTCATTGAGTTACGCGCGAAATTACTCGGCTCAGCGTGTCGAGTAGGCGAAAGCTTTCGCCTGCGGAATTATCGTGGGAAGTCCAGGGCGAGAAGAGAAGAGTCGCGGGAAGCGCACCGCGAGCGGTGTGTCGCTCCGCGCCATCGTGGGGAAGAAGGCAAAGAGCGGTCCGGAAGTGATCCTTCGGCTGTTCGTCGCGACCTGTCTTGAACATATATACTCCGGGCGTAGATTACGGACTAGTATTGCATTGTCAATAGCCATGGGGTCATGGGACGCATGGGAAGGTGGCCGTTCCCGTGAAAGACCAGTGGCGAGCGGCGAGTGAAGGCGAATGCTCGCGGTCTTTTTTGGTGACGATCCTATATTCGACCCTAACCGGATCGACAAAGCACCGCGAGCAGTGTGGCGCTGCGCGCCGCGCCTGATTGTCGGAGTTGAAGCCCCTAAACGGCAAAGACTACAGGAAGCGAGTAAAGAAAAATGCCGCGCAACGTGAATTACAAGGACGATCTTCTCGCCGACCTCCGAAATGACGCCGGCTTCTCGGCGGCCTATCTTTCCGCGGCCATGGCCGATTCCCGCGAGGCCTTTCTGGTGGCCGTCCGAGACGTGGCTGAAGCGCGTGTGGGCGGTATCGCAAATCTTGCCAGCGAAGCCAACATGAGCCGGGAAACGCTCTACAGAGCGCTTTCCGTGGCGGGCAATCCGCGCTTCAGCACTTTGGAGTCTTTGCTGGGCGCCTTGGGCATGAACTTGACCGTAAAGCTCAAAGCCTCCGCCGTGCGCGTTCGCAGGGGCGTGCGAAGGCGCTCGCGCCGCAGTCGCAACGGAGCGCTCTAGGCCGAAGCTCGCGGGCTTTTTTTCACGCGACCCTAACCGGGTCGTGTCGAGTCTTACGCGACCCGAGCCGGGTCGCAAAGCGCCACGAGCGGTATGGCGCTTCGCGCCGAGTCGGTTGTGTTGTGTCGCCCCTCCGGGGCTCAACGCCGCGCGATCACGGCGTTCCCACCGCTCATCGCGGTGGGCTACTGTCGTTCGCCCCTCCGGGGCTGGCACTCGGCGTTTCCCAGCCACTCGTCACTGTCCTTCCCGTTGTCATTCCGAACGAGCGAAGCGAGGAGGAATCGCTGTTCGTGTACCGATTTCGCCGTGCCGTTCCATCGAAGGCTCCGTATCTGCCGTTTCTAGCCACTGTTTTTTTCCAGCCGTTCGCCGCTAATCATTCGCCACTGCCTTCCTTCCGTCGGCCTAACAAAATATTCCTGCACGCAACTGGAATCACAACCCCGGAGGGGCGGCCCACCGTGGCCCACAGCGTAGCTGTGGGGTGGCCGGGGTAGTAGTTGTGCAGTTGTTATCAAGCCCCGGAGGGGCGCCCGATCGTAGCCCACAGCGTAGCTGTGGGGAATGTTGTGAACGGAGGACCAAGCCCTGGAGGGGCGACAGAATGAGCCGAGTAAGGAGTAAAAACGCAGGGGAGCGGCAGCTCCCAGGACAGCAGTCAGAACTGGAAAAAGGCCAGCGTGTCGCATGACCAGGCCATGATTCGCAGGCTTCGGCGTCATCCGGCATTCGACGCGACCTACCTGAAGGCTGCTCTGGAAGAAACCGACGAGCCTCGCGCCCTGCTGATTGCGCTCCGCCATATTGCGGAGCCGCGCGGAATCGCCAAGGTCGCCAAACCTGCCGGTGTCGAACGGGGCGCTTTACCGCGCGCCCTCCGCTAACGGCAACCTGCGCCTCCCCACTTTGTACGCCGTCGTGCAACGTTTCTAGCGAACAGCGGCTTTCGCCGATAATCGCCGATGGACCCGCTGTAATACAGAGTGCGGAATCCGTAACGCCTCGATTGATTTCGGTTGGCCGCCTTCTATTTATGGGCGATCCTCTCAGGCTCGAGGCCCATAACTCTCCCGCAAGTAGTAGTGTCCGAAGCGACCGGATCGTCGGAATAGGACGATTCGATTAAGGCGGCTGCTGGTCGATTCGGAGGGGTTAGGAATTCTTGCCCGCGCTCGCCGCTTTCTCGTAGCCGGTGAGAATGCGTTTATTCAACTTGATCATGCCGCGATGGGGCTTCGCGTATACTTTCTTCAGAGGTATCTTTCTCATTGGGTAATAGGCGTCCAGAACAAACGCAAAATTGTGCCCCTCCTTTTTCGTCCTTATCAGTGCGGAGGCCAAAAATTCTCCAAAAATCTCCCCTTGCCAGCAAAGGAGCAGCTTAAACGGTCCCGTCTGCGCCTTGGGGGGTTGAGGCCAAATCCAATGCCACTTCTCTCCGGCAACGTTTCCCTTGAATTCCTGATCTATCTGATCTTGCGGGCTGTCGTATTGATTCTTTCCCCCGTACTTCTGCTTCGAGTGGATCAGTATCCAGCCGAGTTTGTCTGTTGAATGGGAAAGTACTCTCGAAGAAGCGGTGCCATCTTGGACAAAGTTGCCGTAACTTTTGCCGAGAGTTTGAGAACCCACTTCCTTCTGCAGGGATTCCAGCCTTGAGAGCTCGGCGTCGCCTATGCTGCCGGCTTTGCGATACCATTTTTTAAATGTGCTTAACACAGCTTGTACGGCCTTCGGCTCATCGATCAACAGACCAACTTCAGCATTTTCGGACAACCCCGCATTCGTGAGATTGGAAGACGTGACAATCGCCTGGTTCCGGTCGGCGATAAAAATCTTAGCGTGGAGATCTTTGCCGAACTTCACCGTGCAAGCATGTTTTTGAAGCAGCCGCACGGCTCTTGGAGATTGTACTCCGGTAAGAACTCCACGGTCCGATAGCCCTAGCAGACGCTCGGGATGACAGACTAATTACCAGGATCCTTAGAAATTTATAGGTCGGCGAGAAGGTGGCCGAGCTTGTCCTTCTTGGTGCGCAGATAAGCGCGCGAGTGATGGCTGGTGCGCGGGCGGCAGGGAATGCGTTCGACCACGCGAATGCCGGATTCCTCGAGTTGCTGTACTTTGTCGGGATTGTTGGAGAGCAGGCGCACGGATTTTACGTCCAGCGCCTTGAGCGCTTCGGCGGCGAATTGGTAGTCGCGGGTATCGGCTTCAAATCCCAGGCGTTGATTTGCCTCGACGGTGTCGAGACCTTCGTCCTGCAATTCGTAGGCTTTGAGCTTATTGATCAGGCCGATGCCGCGGCCCTCCTGGGGCAGATAGAGCACAATTCCGGCAGGCTCCTTGGCGATTTTGCGCAGAGAAAATTCGAGCTGGGCGCGGCAGTCGCAGCGCTGGGAAGTGAAAACATCTCCCGTGAGGCACTGGGAATGAACGCGGACGAGTGGCGCCTTGCGGGAAATGCGGCCGTGCTGAATGGCCACCGCTTCCTCGCCGCGTCCGCCCTCGATGCCGAAGATTTTGAAGTGCCCGAAGGTTGTGGGTAGATCCGCGCGGGCTACCACGCGCGCCCTGCCATTGCGGTTTTTCGCTGCCATGTGAAGTGACAATTATAGCAGCGTTCCGCCGGAACGCTCGCGGAGCCATCGAGACGGCTCAGGCTGGCTTCGGGCCGCGGCGGTAGACCACGTAGGTAAAGGAGGCGTGGAGCCAAGCCTCATTGACGACGTCATTGCGCTTGCTGTCGACGGATTCACTGAGGATGTGAGCGTAGTGGGCTCCCATGCGCAGGATTTCGTGGTTCAGCTCGGTGGCGGCTTTAGCCATCAGATCGGCATAGCATTGCTCCCACAGTTCGTCGCGATGCGCCAGCGTTCCCGGAACATGCATGCTGTTTATTTCGATGATGCGCTCGCCAATAGGCTCCGCGTCGAGCGGAGGGAGTTCACGGTGCCAGTAGATGACCTTTTCTTCTGCGCCGATCATGATTAGTTCGCCTTCTCGTCGATGGGCAATTCCTTGCCGTTGACGATGAGTTTGCGCATGAAACCTACTGGCGCTCCGCTCTTGGCGCCCCAGACGGTGATAGTGATCTGATCTCCCGCCTTGATCGAGTCCTTATTCCAGCCAGAACGAGCCAGTTTGCCGGGGCTGAGGGTTTCAACGGCCCAGTGCACCATGCCGCCTTTGTTGTCCTTCACGTCGTAATAGATCTGCACGTGAGGGTTGGCCCAGTTGAATTCGGTGACCACACCATTGGACGTCACGGGGTGCTGGTCGTCATAGGCAGCGGTACCGTGATGGGCGAACGCGGTGACAGAAAGCAACATTGCGAAAAAAGTTGCGAAAAAGGCTCCGGCAAAAAGGCGCAGCACGTTCGTTTTCATCCGCTTGCTCCGAGTTGATTTTGTTCACGCGACCGAGAACAAGAGTAAGGATTCGCGCGCTGCGGGGATGTGCCGCGCGCCACAGGAGAGTGTGACCAAGATCACTTGCGTGGCGGCATGTAGCACAAACGGCTTAGTGCAAACGAAGTGATACAACGGACTGGCTCCACGATGTGACCACGACAATGCGATAGAACGACGCGATGCGGCCATGTGGTGCAGCGAGCGCCAAAGCTGCGGGCACATTGCTTTACAAGCTCTCGCGCATTGGCTAACGTAGGCGCCAGCGGCCATCGAGAGCCCAGCGAGCGAAATGGAACCACTCTCCGGACGAGAACTGATATTCACACTGGTTTTGAAGGTCGGCTGGGCAGCCGCACTGGCCGCGCTGCTGGTGCGCTTCCGGTCCTTCCGGCGGCTGCTATTTACCGAAAACCGCGATTCGGATCAAAAGGTTAAGTTGATTTTATTTCTGGTGCCGCCGCTGGCGATCGGTGTGATGCTGCGCATTTTCGGCGGCTACCGGTTTTTCGATCTGATGCTCGAAGGCTCGTTCCTGTTGGGCTTGCTGGGCGGGCAAGTGGTCGGATTGCTGGGAGGATCGCTGGTGAGCCTGCCGGCGTTCGGCAATCACGAGTGGCTTTCAACGCCCATGGCGGCGATCGTGGGTTTGCTGGCCGGAGTGGTTCGTGAGGTTATTCCCGAGAAAGAAGACGTGTGGCACTTCGGGCCATTTCTTTTTCTAAATATTCCACAATGGCTTTGGAAACTGGCGCGGCACCAGAAAGGGAACTGGGCGATGCTGCCGCTTTTTACCTGCGCGGCGGTAGAAGTGGCCTGGATCGAGCTGGCCAACGTGGTGCCGCGGCGCTGGCTATTTCCGATCGAGCCGGGCAATTGGGGCTACATGGCGCTGATTGTGCTGTCATCAGTGATGTCTGTGGCGACTGCGGTGAAGATCTGGAACAACACCCGCATCGAAATGAACCTGGAGGAGAATCAGCAGCTGCTGCTCAAGGCGCGCATGGACGCGCTGACCAGCCAGATCAATCCACACTTTCTTTTCAATACGCTGAACACAGTGTCGTCGCTGATTCGCTTCGATCCCGACATGGCTCGCGGCGTGGTGCTGAAACTTTCGAACATTCTGAGGCGACTGTTGCGCAAGCATGAAACGTTCGTGCCATTGCGCGAGGAACTCGAATTCATCGACGACTACCTCGATATCGAGGTGATCCGCTTCGGGCGCGACAAGCTGCAAATTTTTAAGGAAATCGACGAAGAGGCCCGAGAAACGTTCGTGCCGAGCATGTTGCTGCAGCCGATCATCGAGAATTCCATTAAGCATGGAATTGCGCCGCGCCTGGAGGGCGGAGAAATACATTTGCGCTCGGCGATGAAAGACGGGCGGCTGGTGATTGAAATCGACGACAATGGCATGGGCATTCCCCCGGAGCGGCTGGTGGATGTGTACGGCGGCGGGATCGGCATCAGCAACGTGCATGCGCGGCTCCGGCTGCTTTACGGCGACCAGTTCAAAATGGATATTCGCAGCCAGGAAGGCGAAGGCACACAGATTCGCATCGAGATTCCGGCGCTGTCCGCGGTGACCACCTCACTTCGTTAGAGAATCGGGATACTTTCGTTTGCGGCGTGGATACTACTATGTCTTTTCTTGCCTACAGAGTTTTCGGGATGGTTGCTGAGCAAGGGGGCTGCCAACCTGAATGAACTGCGGTCGTTAGTCAACTTGACCCAGCGATCCGAGTTTTCTGTGAGTCTTCGCCAGTCGAACGCATCATCCCTATCCCTGGTATGGTCGCCCTTGAGATCGCTGGGAGTGATCTCGTTTTGGAGGCTGATTAAAGAGATCTTCCATCAAGTGGACAACGACGATTGCGTCGACTTGGCAGCGCAAATGGCGTTTTTCTTTTCGCTGTCGCTGCTTCCGTTTCTGGTGGTGATTGCGGCTTTAGTAGGCATGCTGCCTTCCACGACGCTATGGCATAACCTGGCTGAATGGCTCACCAACTACTTGCCTCGCGGGTCGCGGCGCATGGTTTTCATGGCGATTCTGGGTTTGACGGAACAATCCACGGCGTTTCTTTCTTTCGGACTGTTGGCGACTCTTTGGACATCTTCTTCGGGATTCGTATCCTTGATGGAATCGCTGTCGAAGGCTTATGGGGCCCGGGATACGCGCTCGTTCTGGCGTAAGCGGGTCATCGCGCTGATCGCCACGGTGCTGAGCGCGGTGCTCTTTATTCTCAGTTTTGGACTGATGGCTTTTGGGCATCGCATTGCCGGGATGATTTCAGCACAACTGGAAAACGCGGTGAACTTTTCGCTGCCCTGGGAAATTGCGCGGTGGGGCGCGAGTTTAATCCTGATGATGCTGGGACTCGACCTGATGAACTATTTTTTGCCCAATGTGAAAAGGGGGTGGCGCTGGATTACTCCGGGGAATGCATTCATCGTGCTGACCACGGCCGCCGGATCGGCCGGGTTCAACTTCTACCTGTCTCATTTCGGCAGCTATCCCCGATTTTATGGGGCTATGGCGGGCTTCATTATTCTGGTCACCTGGATTTACGTCGCCAGCTTTATTCTTCTGGTGGGCGCTGAAATCGACAGCACGGTTGGAAACTTGCACGAACGCAGGCCGGTGGCATGAAGCCGGCGCAAGCCTTACCCCTGCGATCCGTGCTTCCGTCCACATTTGTGGGCTCAATATTTCTCATCTTTTTTCTTCTTGTGGGAGTGGCGCGCGCGCAGGACGCCCAGCCGGATACGTATGCCGGATTCAACGGCAAGAATGTTTCGCACGTGGAGATCTCCGTGGGATCCACGGTGTCCACTGACGCATTCCGGCCGCTGATCACGCAGAAGGAAAATGCGCCTTTTTCCGAGGCGGATGTCCGCGCGTCCATAGCCGCGTTGGAAGCGACGCACCAGTTCTCAAAAGTTCAGGTGAAGGTCGTGCCGGAACAAGCGGGGCTGGACGTTCAGTTCATTGTTGCCCCGTCCTATTATGTGGGCATCGCCACTTTCCCCGGGGCCCCAGGTGCATTTGCCTATACGCGTTTGCTGCAAGCGGTGAATATTCCCGAGGAATCGCCTTTTTTCGAGGATTTAATACCGCAGGGCCAAAAAGCGCTGGAACAGTTTTTGAAGACCCAGGGATATTTCACGGCAACCGTGACACCGGAAGTGGAAAAAGACGAAAGCCATAAGATTGTCAATCTCGTATTCCAGATCCATTCCGGGCCTCTGGCGAAAGTGGGCAATATAAATCTTCAAGGTGTCTCCTCCGCCGAAGCGAACAATATCCGCAATTCACTTCATTCCATCTGGGCCCGAATCAAACGTGATTCGCTGAAACCCGGACAAAAATTCTCGCAAGCGCGCATCAGCAAGGCACACGAGTACATTCGCGGGCATCTCCGCAACCAGGAGAGACTTGCGCCGGTGGTCCGGCTGGCCGCGGCGGAGTACAACCCGAAAACCAATCGCGCGGACCTGTCTATTGAGGTCAATCCCGGTCCCATCGTGTCGATCAAAGTGGAAGGGGCGCACGCTTCGAAGGGAACCATTCGCAAGCAGGTGCCTATTTACGAGGAGGACTCCGTCGATCGTGACCTGGTAGATGAGGGAGAGCGCAACCTGCAGAGCTATT